>NZ_DS989841.1:0-169533 GCF_000155555.1 Coleofasciculus chthonoplastes PCC 7420 | reverse complement strand
TTCTAACAACTTCTGATACAATTCCCGCGCTTGGGGACTTGGCGTTTTTGGCACCACAATTTGAATCTCGACTAACTGATCACCCCGTTCCCCTTCCAGAGGATACCCCTTATTCGCGAGGCGTAATCGTTGACCGGATTGCACTCCCGCCGGAATATTCATTTTCACTCGCCCATCTAGAGTTGGTACGTCTACAGGCGTTCCCAATACCGCTTCGGCGGCTGTCACGGGTAACTGGCAAATAATATCTGACCCTCTCAGCTTAAAGAACGGATGCGGCGAAACTGTAATAATTAAAAATAAATCCCCACCAGCGATTCCCTGACCCCTGAGGCGTACTCGCTGATTCGTGACCATATTTCCGGGTAATTCAACTTCTAAGGATCGACCATCTTCGAGGCGGATTCGCTCAATTCCCCCGGTATAGGCTTTTTCTAATGGCAATGTTAATCGCGCCTCTACATTTTTCGGCTGGGCGCTAGAATTAGCTCTATAAGCTGTTTTTCGGGTTCCAGGACGAAACGAATCTGAGGACTCAACTCGCCCTCCTGTCCGTTCCGTTCCCATACCAGGACGAGGCGGACGGCGTCCTAGAAGTTGTTCAACAAAGCTGTTAAAGTCACCAAACTCACTATAGTCCACTTCTTGGCTAGAAGTACGCCCCCGACCATTACGGGAGAAGGTGGTTCTGACTGGACTGGTTTTCGCCGCCTTACGGGTAAATCCTTTCTTCTTAAAGAAATTGCCAACCTGATCATACTGCGATCGCCTGCTTGGATCAGACAGAACTTCGTTGGCTTCGTTAATATCCTTAAACCGTTCCTCAGCCGTCTTATCCCCTGGATTTACATCCGGGTGATATTTACGGGCGAGTCGCCGAAATGCTTTTTTTATCTCATCATTGGATGCATCGGGGGTAACTCCTAAAATCTCGTAATAATTCCGAAAGTTTTGCATTGTCGTTAGTCATTGGTCATTGGTCATTGGTCAAATAGTTCTTGCCCCTACACACCGGGCGGGTTTTGCCGCCAAGCTAGGGACAACAATCAATATTAGTCCCTAAACCCGCCCCTACACACTCAACACTATTTAAAACCAATCATCATCCTCTTCATCCCAATCATTTTCTAAGGGGGCGGAACGGACATCACGACGGGAATAACTTCTGGGTCTTTCGTAATCGCGTTGGCGACTGGATCGACCTGTCCCTACACCATAATCATACGGATCACGGGGTTCACGCGGTTCACGCCGTCTGGGTTCCCAATAAGCATCGTCTTCGTCTTCTCCGGTGAAGACACGGCGAATTGATCCAAAAAAGTCATCATCCTCATCTTCGGCGTAAGCTAACCGCACCTCCCGTTTGAGTTCATAGAGAGTATCTTGTAAATCTGACTGCGCCCGGTCAATCGCCCGATCATCATTTTGGGCGATCGCGTCTCGGAGTTCCAATACTAGGGCTTCAATCCGCCGCCGATACGCACTGGCAAATTGGGTGCCAAAATCCAGCGTCACTTCCTTGAGTTGACGTTCCGCATCCGTCGCCATGGTTTCGGCGCGGTTGCGCTTCTCTACCCGTTCCCGACGTTGACGATCTAATTGGGCATTTTCCTCGGCGTCGCGAATCATCTGTTGCACTTGCGACTCATTTAAGGTTGATGCACCTTGGATTGTCACACTTTGCTCCCGCCCGGTGGTTTTATCTAGGGCAGTTACCTGTAAAATCCCATTGGCGTCAATATCAAACGCCACTTGCACTTGGGGAACGCCTCGGGGCGCAGGCGGAATTCCGGTCAGCTTAAACCGTCCCAGGGATTTGTTATCATTTGCCATTTCCCGTTCCCCTTGCAGGACATGAATTTCTACCAGGGTTTGATTATTTTCGCTGGTAGAAAAGATATCCGATCGCCGCACGGGGATAGTCGTATTCCGGGGGATCAGCTTTTTCATCACCCCACCAATGGTTTCTAATCCCATCGATAACGGCGTCACATCCAGCAACAGCACATCCTTGACTTCATTACTCAGGATACCCGCTTGAATGGCGGCGCCAACGGACACTACTTCATCAGGATTCACATTTTGATTCGGTTCTTTGTCAATCAAACTCCGAACCAATTGCTGAACTAAGGGAATCCGAGTCGAACCCCCAACCCAAACCACTCATCAATTTGTACAGGCGTCAATCCCGCATCTTTGAAGGCGCGTTTCAGGGGACGACGTAAACGACTCACCAATTCCCCACACAATCCCTCAAACTGGGGACGAGTCAGTCGGGTTTCCAGATGCTTGGGTCCCTCGGCGGTGGCGGTGATAAAGGGTAAATTAATCTCCGTCACCCCCACCCCCGAAAGCTCAATCTTGGCTTTTTCAGCGGCTTCCATCAATCGCTGTAGTGCTTGGCGATCGCGGCGTAAATCCACGCCTTCGGCTTCCAGGAACTGTTCAGCTAGCCAATCGACGATTTTGCGGTCAAAATCATTTCCCCCCAATTGAGTATCGCCACTGGTGGCTTTCACCTCAAAAACGCCATCTCCCACATCTAGAATTGAAACATCAAACGTACCACCGCCCAAATCAAAGACTAAAATCGTCTGACTGTCCTGCCGATCCAACCCATACGCTAAGGATGCGGCTGTGGGTTCATTGAGAATTCGCAACACCTCCAACCCCGCAATTCGTCCCGCATCTCGCGTCGCTTGTCGTTGAGAATCATTAAAATAAGCGGGAACCGTAATCACCGCCCCCGTCACCTCCTCACCCAGATAGCGAGTCGCCTCATCCGCCAACTTCCGCAGTACCATCGCCGAAATCTCTTCCGGGAAAAATTCCTGCTTCAGGCGGGGACAGCGAATTTTAATCGCATCTTCTGGATCACGGCGAATCGTATAGGGGACGCGCTTAGACTCAGGATTGAGTTCGCTATATCGACGCCCTACAAAGCGCTTAATCCCATAAAACGTATTTTGGGGATTCAGAACCCCTTGGCGGCGTGCCATTTGTCCGACTAAGCGTTCCCCCTCCTTACTAAACGCCACCACAGAAGGGGTTGTCCGCATACCTTCTGCATTAGCAATGACAACCGGCTTGCCACCCTCCATGACGGCTACCACAGAGTTTGTTGTCCCTAGGTCAATGCCGACTACCTTGCCCATGCGTACTTTTGTCTCCTCTCGCTGTTAATGCCAAATCGCTGAATACAATAACTTTAGAGATTTTAATGGATAGTTGACCAGAGGAAGTGCGATCGCTGGTCATTTTACCTATTCTATCGTGAGGAAGAGGGGGAGCAATGTAGAGACAGGATGCAAGAAGCGTCTGGGAGCAGAGGATCGTAGGTTGGGTCCTTGGAACGAAACCCAACCTACGATAGGTCTATCGTACCAAGGCGCGATCGCGTCGCTTTTCACTAGAATGGAGTATATAATTTGCCGTCTCACCTTGCAGGCGATCCCCATGGTACAAGCACTCTCCCAACCACTAACATTGCCAGAATTTCTGCAACTGCCAGAAACCAAACCCGCCAGTGAATATATCAATGGAGAAATCATCCAAAAGCCCATGCCAAAGGGACGACATAGCCGCTTGCAAGGAAAACTCTGCGCCACTATCAATCAAGTTGCAGAGGAGACAAAAATTGCTATGCCTTCCCAGAATTAAGATGTAGTTTTGGTGTACGATCCATCGTTCCAGATGTTGCAGTTTTTCAGTGGGAACGTATTCCCTTCACTGCTGAAGGTAACGTACCAGATAACTTTGACCTTCCACCAGATTGGACGATAGAAATTCTTTCCCCCGAACAACGACCCAACAAAGTGTTGGGCAATATCCTCTATTGCCTAGAATATGGTAGTAGCCTAGGCTGGTTTATTGACCCTGACGATTTCAGCATTTTGTGCCTACAACCGCAGCAACAACCTGTGTTATGTCAGGGCGAACAAGTCCTGCCCATTTTGGGCGATATAAAATTATCTCTTAGCGTCAACCAAGTGTTTGATTGGTTAAAAATGGGGTAATCCGTTTTGATTCATAGACGATGGTGATAGCTTTGTAGCGTTGTAGCATTGTAGGTTGGGTTGAGGCACGAAACCCAACATTCAATCATGCCATAAACTTTGCTATGCCATTGGTGGTGCTCTGTTTAAAGATCTTAAACTAATACCCAAAATGATCCGGCTGTTTATTCCCTTAAGATAGATACAAGCCAAATCAAGCTGACCCATGGATGGGATCAATAACAATGGTTGCGATCGCAAAAAAAATCCTGACCTTCGAGGAATTTCTCAACTGGGATGACGGCTCCGGTAGGTCATTCGAGCTTTTCCAAGGAGTTGCTATGCCCCTCAGTGAACCCACAGCCAAACATGAAGACGTTGTTGATGGGCTTTGTCGTCTCCTGAACAACCACTGCCAAGGCTTGAATCTGCCTTATGTTCCCCGTCAGAGCAAACAAGTCCGGTTGAATAACGTCCCCGGTGAAAATGAGTCCAGTCGTAAAGCTGATATTGTCGTATTCACCAAAGAAGAATGGCAAAGAATGCGTCAAACTTCAGCATCTGCGGCAGCATACATACCACAACCCCTGGTTATTGAAGTTGTTAGCACTAATTGGCGGGACGATTACCGGATTAAATTAAATGAATACGAAACACTAGGAATTCTGGAATACTGGATCGTTGATTATGCCGGATTGGGAGGAATTCAATATATTGGATCTCCTAAACAACCCACTGTAACGATCAATCGTTTAATTGACGATGAATACCAGGCAGTACGATATCAAGGAGACGTGAAAATTATGTCCCCCCTGTTTCCTCTGTTAGAACTAACAACGCTTCAAATTGTGGCTATGACACAAGAGTAATCAGTTAAAATCCAAATCATCCTCTCAAGATGAGAGAACTAACTTTTCTGTGTAATCAGTGTCAATAAGTTCTCTTATGCCTACCTACATCTGGACAATAAATCCGTGAAATCAGTGTTTTGACCAATGACAAAATAATCTAAATCCAAGAACGGAACCACATTCGCAGTTGATGACCCTCAGGAGATAGAGGTAATCCTAAATAAATCGGCAACCAAAATACGAATGCCAACAGAATTAAACTGATAACCGTTATCGCCGCGATTTGCCAAGATTCTTGCTCTCGATGTAGCCAACGGTCAATCAGCCAAGCTAACCCTAACCCAGAAAACACAGAAGCTCCCATATAGTGGTATAAAAATGTACAGCGACTGACCCCAATCCAAGGTAATAACTGAGCCAGCCAGTTAAGACCTAAATAGAGACTAATATAATTCACTGTTGTCGGCGGAAAATAGCCACGCATTCCTGACCAAATACGCTGTAGCAACAGCAACAGTAACAATAAAATGGCTGCTGTTGATAACCACCAAAGGATAGGATTTCCCATCGCATGGACATCATAAATCACCTGACCATATCCCTTGGGTAACGGAGGGTAAGCCGGGACTTGTTCGCGGGTACTCTGGGCAGTTTGGTAAAAGTAAGCCACAGGTCGCAGCATAATTAGCCAAGTGTACCATTTAGAACAGTAGGGATGAACATCGGGTCCGCTACCGATTTTTTCGTGAAACGTCAAAATTCTATAGTGGGCTTCCAAAAATCCCGGTTGGGGATTCATTATTAGGTGTGGAATCCAGAGTAAGCTATAGGTTAGTGCTGGAATTAGAGCAAAATTTCCTAAAAATTGAATCCCGTTTAATTGAGTTAGATTAACTAAGGGAGTTTTAAGTATTGAGTGTTGAGTGTTGCCCCTTCGCTTCGCTGTAGTGCATGGTTTGTCGCGGCGGGTTTCACTACTATCGTCTCGTTTTGACCTAGATGCAAATAAACCCGCCCCAACCCAAGGTTTAAATTTTGAACTATCTCCTCTCCCCTGAAGCAACCAAGCGATTCCCCACAGAAGATAAATCCCGAATAAAAACCATAAGCCATTCCATTTAATACAAGCAGACGCGCCGAAAAAAGCCCCCGATAATGCCAAAATTATCCAGCGTTTCGACTGAGATTGATTGAGTGCGATTAACAAACATAAATTCCCCAATAATCCCAAAATAACCAAATAGACATTATTCAGTGCGTAGCGAGACTCAACTAAAAATAGACCATCCGCCCCGGCTAACAAAGCGGCGATTAACGCATAGCTGCGACGCCGATTAAGCTGATAGGCAATTCCGGCGACAACTAAGGGGATAAACGAACCCGTGAGCGCATTCAGCCAACGATAACTCCAAGTCGATCGTAATGAACCCGCCAAACCATTCATGGACTGCTGATCCCAGGGAAAATGAGAACCCAGCCACATCCCGATCGCGATAATATATTGGCTCAAGGGCGGGTGGGCATTGAAAAAGTCTATTCCGGTTAAATAGTTATTGGCAAATTTGGCATAATACACCTCGTCAAATACCAGCATATTAAATCGACCTAATCCCCAAGATCGAAGTAGGACTGAGGCTAAAAAAATAGCGATTAATCCAAGGCGAAACCAATACGTTGATAAGTGATGTAATTTATGATTCCCAATCATATAATACTAATGGCTAAATCTTAGGGCATCTCAGGCGACACTTATGAGTCATCATGATCCAAATCAGGAGCATTCCCCTGCTAATCCGTCTGGACAACCAGCGAAACAGCCGGGAGTTTTGGCTAAATTCTTTAACTTTGATCGATACCACACTACGATCCGCATAGAACTATTGGCAGGGTTCACCACCTTTATGACGATGGCTTATATCTTGGTGGTGAATCCGGGAATTTTATCCGATGCTATTTTTTTACAAGCATCAGGAGATTTGTTTAATGAATTGGTCATCGCCACAGCACTTTCTGCGGCAATTGCTACCCTAGTTATGGGATTGTGGGCGAATTACCCCCTTGCCCTTGCCCCTGGTATGGGACTTAATGCCTTTTTTACCTACTCGGTGGTATTGGGATTAGGCATCGACTGGCGGATTGCCCTTTCTGCTATCTTAATCGAAGGGTTGATTTTTATTGCCCTAACCCTGTCAAATGTCCGTCATTTAATCGTCAAAGCGATTCCCGATTGTCTGAAACGGGCAACAGCGGCTGGAATTGGCTTATTTATCGCCTATATTGCCTTAAGTGGGGCGGGGATTATCGCTGCTGATGCAGTGACGAAGACGAAGTTAGGAGATTTGAGTCAACCTTCGACATTAATTGCGATCGCGGGTATCCTAATTACCTCGGCATTTGTCGCCCGTCGCCTCACCGGGGCGCTGTTATGGGGGATTTTGGCAACGGCGGTGCTAGCCTGGATTCTGGGTGTGTCTCCGTTACCCCAGGGGATTATTGGTGTTCCTGAGTTACCTGTGGATTTAGTTGGGAGTGCGATCGCGGGATTGGCGAAAATCAATCAGGTGAATAGCTGGGATTTCCTGGCGGTGGTGTTTGTTTTTCTGTTTGTGGATTTATTTGACACCGTGGGTACGCTGACTGGGGTGGGGATGCAGGCGGGGTATATTAACGAACAGGGAGAATTGCCTAGGGCGAATCAAGCATTGATGGCGGATGCGGTGGGGACAACGGTAGGGGCGGTTTTGGGAACCTCGACGGTGACAACCTATATTGAGTCGGCTTCGGGTATTGCTGAAGGGGGGCGCACGGGATTTACGGCTGTTGTTGTCGCGGTTTTGTTTATGGGTTCGATCTTCTTTATTCCGTTACTGTCGGGAATTCCAGCTTTTGCTACGACGCCAGCGTTGGTGATTGTGGGGGTATTGATGGCTGGAAATTTACGGGGGATTCACTGGGATGATCCGGCGGAGTCTATTCCTTCCTTTTTAACGATTTTAATGATGCCGTTGACGTATTCGATCGCGGAAGGGTTGGCGATTGGATTGATTACTTATCCTTTAATTAAAGGGTTTCAGGGGAAAGGAAATGAAGTCGCGATCGCGGTGTGGGTTTTGGCGGGGATTTTTGTGCTGCGTTTTATCGTGATGGCGATGAATAGTGGTGGATGAGTTTAAGGGAGTTCCCCGATAAGTTGTACTTTTTTAACGCAGAGGACGCAGAGGTTAGCGCAGAGGTTCGCAGAGGTTCTCATAAATAATATAACTAAGAAATAACAAAGGACGAATGACAAAGGACAAATGACTAATTAATTGTGGCTTAAGTCTAGCGCCAGTATGACCTGTAATAATCCAGAGGAGGGCGCGAATGCTGTCACGAAGAATCCGTAGCCAGGATTCAGGAGGTTGGTTGGAGGGTACGGCGACGGGGGTGAAGGTGATGCTTTGGCTTCCCAGAACCAGAATCGCGATCGCCTTGGCTCTAGGGATATGATAGTCTGAGGTGATTAGATAGATATGTTGAATGTTTCGGCGTTTGAAGTCCGCCACGAGAGAGGTAAAGTTGGTGACGGTATCGACGGCGCGATAGTCGAGATGAACCCGCTGAATCGGAATATTGGCGTTTTGGAAAATAGCATACAAAACGTCTGGGGGTGAACCACTGGAAACCCAGATATCGAGGGAAGGGTGAGTTTGGGCAAATTGGGCTGTAAATTTTTCGCGATCGCGCCCACCGCCTAAGGTTAGAATAGCTTGGGGATGAGGGGATTGGTATTGTGCGATCGCCAGCCGCAGGGGAATGATACCAATCAATAGTAAGATGAGGGTAACACTGACCCAACCCAAAAAACGATATCGTTTGTGACAGCAATAAACACCCTTCACTGGCTATAGGTTAAATCTTCTGGTAAAGGTTTTCCTTCAATAATAGCAGTGTAAACTCGGATCAGTTTTTTCGCCGCTTGTTCCCAAGTATAATTTTGAAAGATGAATTCACGGGCGCGAGTTCCCATCGCTTTGGCTTGTTCAGGTTTATTTAAGCAGTCAATTAAAGCATCAGCAATAGCATCGGTATCAATTGCCACAACATGAGCGGCTTTAGCATCAGCCGCTTCGGGGAAATTGCAGCCTGTGGTAATTATACAGGGTAATCCTGACGCCATTCCTTCTAAGACAGATATACTGAAGCCTTCCGAGTAAGACGGAGCAACGTATAGAGTAGCGGCGGCTAGAGCTGCATATTTCAATGATCCGGTGAGCATCCCTGTAAAAGTGACAGCATCTAGACAGCTTGCTTGTGTAAAATAGCGCTTAGCTGTGGGCAAAAAGCCAATATTATCGGGTCCAGCTATAACTAAATGCGTCTGCGGAAACTGACGATGAACTTTAGCAAAAGCAGGAGCGAGTAAATCTAGTCCTTTTTTGGGATCAAGGCGACCCAAAAACAAAATTAGGGTTTTATTTCGGGTTATCGAAAATTGATGGAAGAAAATATCAGGGTTTGCTAATTTGGCAAATTTTGGCGGGTAGATGCCATTAGGAATAACAAATCTAGGAGTTTTAAACGCCAAATCCTTCATATTCTCACCTTCAGTACTGGCAAGCACTTGGATAGCACTAGCCTGTTGGAGAGCTGGTTTTTCAAATAAAGCGTAGTAATATTTTTTTTTCCAGGCTTTGTGAGATAATGCCCAAGGTTCTAGCATGCCATGGGGTGTGACAATGTAAGGAATTCTGGAGAGCCTACATATCCATTGGGCAATAGAAATCAGAGGACAAAAAATAGTATTTGTGTGAATTATGTCGTAGTTCATTCTATGGCTAATGAGCCACCGGAGTAAAGATGGGCTGACAATTAAGTCGTTTCTATACCAACACGGAAAATACTTGATTTTATAATTTTTGTATACAATCCATGATTTTAGAGTATAATCTAATCTATCTTTGCCATTGGCATTCGTTGCAATCACATCGACAGATATATTAAATTTGCTAATTTCTTGTACAACTTCGATAATAACTTTTCCCGGTCCCCCATAATGATTCCCCAAATAGGGAGTAATCCATAAAACCTTCATTGTTGTTTAAATTGATTAAAAATTAACCTCAGAATGATTGATACACTCAAGCCTTTGTTACGCTCCTTCAAATATAGTTGGCTTAACTATAGTGCTGAATTAAAAACTAGACATTATCAAAATACAAACTCTACTTTAGATTCTCGGCAACTGGTCTTTTTGATCGGTTGTGGTCGTTCCGGTACTACTCTACTTGGTTCTATTTTATCTCATCACGACAATATTTCCTATTTATTTGAACCTTACCATCTCTGGGCAGCAATTGATCCCAAAACTGATGCCCTCAATCTTTATTCTCAAATCGAGCCGAATTTGTTAATGAATGCTAATTACTGGAGTGAGACTGCACAAGCTCGTTTCAATTATTTAATCCGGGGATATAAAAGTAGCAAAAACAAGGGTGTAATGCTTGAAAAAACACCCTTAAACGCTATGAGAATTGGCTATCTTAACGCTTTTGCTCCCAAAGCTAAGTTTATTCATCTTGTGCGAGATGGGGTAGATGTTTCCCTTTCCATTGAACGTATTGCCTCAATCAACAGTTATAAAATTTTTGGGAAACCTCAACTCAATCAGTGGTGGGGAGTTAAAAACTCTAAGTGGAACGCTTTGTTGCGAGATGGAATAGTCGCCGGATACTTCCCTGATGAAGTCCATCATCTCCAAAACCACCGTTCAAAAGCAGCGTATGAATGGCTAGTCAGCTTAGGTGAGGTAGATAAATGGCGTGAATATCTAGGTTCTCGTGTCTATGAAATTACATACAATGAGTTGACATTACAGCCAGAAACTACATTACAAAATATCTGTAAATTCTTAGAATTAGATAGTCCCCCAATATGGTTGAGTCAAGCCATTCAGATGATAAAACCGCCTAACTTGAGCCAAGCCAATAGAATTAGTTTACCATCAGCCATGTGTGAGGCATTCAACTCTTATCAAGAACGATTTGCTTTCCCAAATCGGGCTATCCCCTTAAAACTTATCTGAAAAATGATGAATTACAGGCTAAGCTGTCATGCATTTAAATTGGGTATTAGTAGCGAGCAAGATGCTCACACTACAAGGCTTTCGGCGTTATTGATATTAAGGTTTAAATGCCGAACAGCTTACTGTGACTTGAACATTAGTGCAGTTTCAATTGCTTTAAATAGACCTTCAGCAAAATGCTGGGGACTATAATTCGCAACAATAGTTTGGCTGAACTTCCCCATTTTAATACGTGCCTCTGAAGATTTATGATGCATGGCTAATAAGGTATCAGTCATATTTTCTTGACTTTCTGGATCGAATAATAAGCCATTATAACCATGACGAACAAGTTCATGACAAGCTCCTACCGTATGACTACATAATATTGGCAACCCAGCCGCACAAGCTTCATTCACAACTAATCCCCAAGGTTCTTGTATAGCAGGATGCACAAAAGCCTGGGCCAAACCATACCAATCGGGGATTGCTTGGTAACTGATAAAGCCGGGGAGATGAACACAGGCGTTTAGTCTTTTCTGGCTAATAAGCGTGCGAATCGAGGGTTCTTCTTCGCCACTACCACAGATAACAATATCCCAAGCTTTCTCTTTTCCAATTTGTTGCCGATAAGCAAAAAAAGCTTCTACAAGACAAAAAACATTTTTGCGTTTAATCAACCGAGTGACGACCAAAAAATAGGGGTTTTTGGGTATCTTGGGCTGGCGTTGTCTTGCCGCAAGCGGATTTTTACGTGCCTCCTCTGCACCTAAACAAAAATATTGGTTATCGACAGCATTGTAGCCTAGAAAGATACGATTTTTATCAAAACCTAACTTAAGTAGATAATCTTGATGAAGTTGACCTCCGACCAGGGCGGCTTTATAGTTTCTCACATACAGCCAGGATTTTATCTGTTCTTTCCACCATTGTCGTCTTTCATCATCCCATTTACTTTCGCTCATTAAAATTGCAGGAACTCGGTGTCGCTTACTCCAAGTCAGTGCAGCTTTAGATATAGGAAAACCCCATCCAGGAATCGCCAGAATATCAGGTTTTAGACTGTCTAGACAAGAGGGAATTAAAGAAGCTGCCACTTTTGACCAAGGACGGCGATCAATAGTAGAGGGAGTCGTTTCTGTGGGCAATAATGTTTTCAGGGGAAATTTAATTTCATTCTTTATATTCCCCCAGGGGCGTTCTTGGGTATTATCCGTAACTTGGACAGCAGTTAAGCGCCAATTTTTGGGTTTACAGGCAACAGATGTCGCATTTAGGCGAGCCGCATGATAACCTCCAATATTATAGAAAATCACTACAATATGCATATTTTAAGTCGTAGTCAATACTGAATTAGTTCAATCAAATATAAAAGTTTTAAGTGTGTGGATTACACCCAAACGTAGGGGCGCCATCCTTGCCATTGGTGTCAACTTAAGGTCGAAAACCAATGCTGGCAAGGTTTTCAGCTATGTCTATTTACTACTCAAAATTTCCCGCTCATTGATGTCCCGCATCACACCAGAAATTGCTATACTTCTTCATAAGTCGGATCATAATCCTGGATATGATAGGAAGGTTTCAATCTAAAATCTGCCCGTTTCAACCAGAGTAATAGAAAGCAGGGCCAAAAAGCCATACCAATCCAAGCATAAATTCCAGCCAAGTCGCCGCCCCGCAAGAGTGGGATTAAACAGGCACAGAGGATGGCACGGATAAGGGTACTGGCAAAGGGTTGCAGCTTAGTTGTATAACGAATGATCGTTGCCAAAATTACTCCATAAAGTGAGGAGCCTAAGACAATACCAACGATACCAACCTCAGCGTAAAATGAGCCAAATAGAGTCGGTGAAATTCCCAACGTAAAACCCGTATTTGCAGTGATCAGTCCCAGTTGATTCATATAGCCTCCCACAGGTTTTTCGGGCCACAATGCTCTGGGAATTGGACGAAGCAGAACCTCTATATGCTCCATACCCCAGCGAAAATCTAACCGTTGGGGATAAACGTCTCGGAGCAGCACAAAACCATCGAGCATATTCGCATCTTCTGCACTAGACGCACGTTCCCAAGCCGCTTGATTCAAAAGATCAGGATTTAAGTTGGGGTTACGTAGAGAACCGGCTACAGCAAACATACCAATAGCCACGATCGCAATAGTAGAGAGAATCAGGAGGCGAGTTTTTGGTCTATAGGAAGAGGCAAGAATGATACCACTAGCGCTAAGCCACCCTAAAAACTGAAATCGTCCACTACTACTGAAGGTGAAATTTGCCAAACCCAGCAGAATTGCAACGGCACTAATTTTACTGAGTGGTTGAGAAAATCCGCCAAACTTCCAAACACAAATGATTAGGGTAGCTACCCCAACCAGGACAAAGGGAAATAGACGGAGGTAACCACTAATTTGGAAAGCGAGGGAGCGTCCGGAAGCAACTTGGGCAACAATGTTAGAGCGAGTGATACCAACTAAGGGCAAGCAAAATAAACCCAATAGCAGGACTTTTGGACGTAGCCATCGTAACAAGAAAGGGTCTGCCTGGGAAATAGCGATCGGCAAAACTTGTCGTTGTCGCACCATATAAGTTGCCAATAGGCAGATCTGACCCAATACTATGTAACTTAAAGCAACAACACCTGCCTCATTGGTAATTGGAGTAAAGCCAAAGCTGCCTAGATTAACCCAGCGATCTATACCACTAGTGACAATCAAGTATCGATAGGATGCTACGTAAAACAGAAAGGTACTAATGAGTAATGGGATTTCATCATTGCGCCGCAGTAACCATATTACACTGATAACCAGCAGTGCGAGTTGAGTGAAAACCAGTTCTGGGTATTCAAAGATGTGCATAGGGTAAAGATTGAAGATGGTGATGCAACTGCGATAGGCTAAACTCAGACATATCACTAGCTGCTTCGGCAAAGGCTTGGAGCTGCCCAGGATTATTTAAGCAGAATTCAAGGGCGAGAGCGATCGCTTCCCCGGTGACTTCTGGTAAGATTAGCCCATTGACTCGATCGTTCACAACTTCACCACAAAATCTGGACGCTATTATCGGCAGCTTCCATGCCTGTGCTTCTAGTTGAACCAAGCCAAAACCATCAGATAGGGTAGGAAATAGGAAAACATCGGCACGTTGATAGTACTGGGTTGTTTGACGGCGAGGGATGGAACCAATCCACTGCACCTTCCCGTACATTTTAGCTGACCTAGCAATGCCTAGAGAACCAACTAACCAGAATTCTATCGGTTGATCTTGTAGTAGTTTAGCCGCCTCTAGCAGTGCGGCAACGCCTTTGCGTAGTATCACTTGACCGAGGAACAGCACTCGTAAAGGACGTTCAGCCGAGAAAGCTGAGGGGTAAATTCGCTCAAAATTGCTGGCTGTCTCAGGGGGGTTGTAGGCAAGGGGAATAATATTCATCTTATTGACCGGAATTCCGACTTGTTGCAAGGCTTGGCTTGACCAGGGAGAATTAACGATAATTCGGTCAGCTAGTAAACATTCTTCTTGCCAGTTCATCCAGTATTCAGGTGGTGCGGGTTGCCAAGTAGACTGGTAGTCCGGATGTCTAATATGTTCCTGTCGAACTAATGTTTCCTCGACAGATCCGGGATCGATTTGACCTAGTATAGTTTGCCAACCCTGGGTTTTGGCATAGCGGAAAAGTTCTAAGGCTGCATAACTGTAGGCAAAGAGGATAGGACGAGCGTTAAGTTTTGGCGTGATGGTTTCGAGTAACTCAACAGCTCGTTGTTGAAACCAGTGATTACGGGCAATAAGACGTGTCCATCCTGAGGTTTTTTGCAAGCGTTGCGCCAGCTCAAAGCGAATCAAAGAGTGAGTGAAGGCGTTAACAGAGGCTTGGGCTAAGTCAGGGTGGAAGCGATCGCGTAAATTCGCTAACCAATGTGTAGGTAACAAGTTTAGTGGAGATTGAGGTAATACCCAAGCATCGGTGATCAGGTGAGCTAGTTTTCCCTGTTGGTGTAATGCCCGTGGGATAGCATAATGTTCACGGGCTCCCAGTTGACAGCAAATCCATGGTGGCACTTGATCAGACATTCGCTTTATCCGGTCGAGTGGTAACCCACGATGTTTTGATGGTGCGCGATTCTGAACCTAACAGCCAATGAGGTTGGAGTAGACGAGTATCTACTGCTCTTTTAGCTTTATTAAAGAAATCCAGTACTGGATCAAGTAGATGGTCACCATGAACTTCGACAACCCAGTGATGGGGTTTTTGAAGTAAGCAAGTTGCCCCTTCTCGCACATCAACTTCAGAACCTTCCACATCTACTTTGATTAATAAGGGCTTTCCATGCAGTGATGGACGTTCATCATAAGCTTTGTCTAATGTAATCGTCGATTCATTGGAGATAGAACCCACAAACAGGGGAATGAATTCAAAATTAATACCAGCATAGTCAGACCAAGTAGCGG
Source organism: Coleofasciculus chthonoplastes PCC 7420 (assembly GCF_000155555.1). Taxonomy (GTDB): domain Bacteria; phylum Cyanobacteriota; class Cyanobacteriia; order Cyanobacteriales; family Coleofasciculaceae; genus Coleofasciculus; species Coleofasciculus chthonoplastes_A. Next base: position 154,196 of record NZ_DS989841.1, on the reverse strand, counting down.
GAATTAATAAGGCAGCTTGTTCACATAATCCCGGTTCAAAGGCAATGATGTGACCCAGTTTATTATATCGTTGGAGCGCTTTGGCACACCCATAGGTAAAATAGCCATCGTTAGCGCCGACATCGAACACAACCTCAATATCAGGAATAATTTGGTTAAGCCAAGGGTTCAATATATGCTCGTAAATGCCAAGGATCTTTCGCTTGGAACAGGCGGGGTTCAGGATAAGGCGAGCCCCCCTAAAGGGACCTGCTAATACTCTCAAAGGAATCGGTTCTTGTCTTAGATAATAAATAATATTCATTTAGCTAAAAAAACGAATCAATAAACTTGTGAAGGCATGGACTGAGGTGTGGGACAAGTAATATCCAACAGCATATCTAGGATGAAAAATTATTTGACAGTTTCTCTTTTTTCTTTAAATGCTTCTAATATTAATGAGGCATTTTTTGACCATGAATTTTCTATTAAATACTGTTTCCAATTAGGACTAATGGGATATTCTAACCATCTTTTCAAACCTATTATTATCGAATCTATACAATCAGGATATACCCAAATTCCCAGTTGATATTTTTTTACAACTGATTGTAAGAGACCTGAGCCGGCTGAAGCCAAACAGGGTTTTTGGTAGTTAGCCGCTACACTCAAAACACTGCTTGCAGACTTAAAATTATTACTATAACAAAGAACAGTCAGATCCGAAGCTATAAATAGATTGGCAACTTCTTGCTGTGGAATCAATCCTATTTTCCACCTACATCTTTCTGCAACTCCCACTTTTTGGGCTAAATCCTGATAAAAAACAACAGGTTTTTGAGATGAAGAATTTTCTTGACCAGCTACAATTAAGTAAATATCAGAAAAATTAGCTATAGCCTGAATCACTAAGTCGAGATTTTTATTATCTCGAATATGACCAAAAGATAATAATACTTTTGCGTCAAGTGGTAGCTTCAATCTATCCCGCATTTCTTCTCTAGAAGAATTAGGTTTCGGAAAATAGTAAGCTCCAAAAGGAATCACCGTAGTTCGTAATTTAGGCATAGGCTTAATTGTATCTAATTCAATAGCTTCATGCACAAAGGCTTCTCGCAGGAAAGAATAACCACAAGCAATTGACCAGCGATGCCACCACAATGGACCTAATACGGTATTTCGCATAGGATCGTGAACTATAGCTCCAAATTTAACTCCCCTTTTAGCCAACCCTCGTAAATATTTTGACCATAAAGGAGCTAAATATTCTATATAGGAACCTAGTAAAACATATCTAAAATCATTTTCTTCAATAAAACGAGCTAAAGTCTTAAAATTTGAAAGAAGTATTGAAGATGAGTAAATTTTCTTCAATACTTTATTATTTAGCGGCTGACTTGGATTTATGTCTTGCAGTATAGGTACAGTTTTATAAGTTTCTCCTCTACTAAGTGGATACTTATTAGTGCATAAAAAAGTGACATCTACACCTAAATCAATTAGAGCATTTGCTTGTTCATGAGCGTAATCTGCAATTCCTCCATAACTAGAAGGCGAGTAGTACAAGAGTTTCATAATACAAGGACATTATGGAAAATATAGATATTGTATATTTTAATAATTATAAAATAAAAAAAATTGTTTTACTTAAGTTTTGATAATTTATTTAATTTAAATTTAATTTTTTCTAAATTAAAATATTGGCTCAGAATTAAAGTATCGCGAAATAAATAACTAATCTGATTCCAAGTCGAATTCTCAAATGTATAACCAAAAACTTTTAAATCTTGCCAGTAAACTTTGTTAACAATTTCTATAGTTTTGTCATTATAGTAATGGGCATAGTATTTGTGTTTGCTTTTTAATTTGTGACCAATAAAACCAAAGTAATTTACTTTTCTTTTAACTACACTTAAATCATTTTTAAAATTCTCTACTTTGCCGATAAAATCAACAAGAATATTTCCTTGACTGTCACATAAAAATTCTGCTTGTGGCTTAAAATGTGTAAGCTTATTCACATCATTGCATTCAAGCAAGTTAAGGCAAAATTTATTAAAATCTCTCTTATATTTTAGGAGATAATCATTATAAATTTTTCTATCATATTTATTCGTACCCCTTAAATTGTTTAAGTAAAAAAAAGCTGATACAAGTCTATCAAAAGGATTCCTAACAAAAGAGAATTTGAAGTACCTTTCAAATTCATCGGGAAACCTTTCTCTGTATTCACTTGCAGTTAAATGACCTCCTACGTAGTCTCCACTTATATTTCGCTGATCGTCAAATAAAGAACTAGTTTCAATGCTAGTGCCACCTGCTTTAGGTACATGAACAAATATACATTTGTAATGATGAGAAATTTGTACAGCCATAACTATCGTTTATTTGCTAGCCACTTCATCACTATATTATTTAATTTTTAATCCTACGAGTTTTTATCCTAATTTAAATTTGCGAAAAATTTTATTTTGGAGCAAAACAGTTTGATTTATTATGAGATTAACCCAGAATAATATATTTCTATTTTGGACAAAATCAATCATTTTTATTTTTGATGCTCCTTGAAAATGTAAAGTATTAAATTTGACTATCTTTCTATTAAGATTATTTTTACAATAAGGTTTTCCATTGAGCCAAAAAATATTCTTAAATCCATTTTGCATTTCATAGCCACCAAAATCTGTATCAATACGCTCATCAAAAGTATACATCAAATCTTTCCCAAACACATCGCTTATAATACCTATTTCATCCGAGTGATAAGCGCGAAACTTATGAAAAAACGTCATATCGGAAATTCCTCCACATCCATGTTTTTCAATAAACTTACTATAATGATCATGAAGCCAAGACTTTTTGCTTGGTTCATTATAATGCTGCTGAATGAACAGGCAAAATTCTCCGAGTACATTTTTGTTGCTCACAAAGTTGGTATGAGCGGAATAACCAACCATTGTCATACCAAAATGAGCCAGCTCATCCGCAGGTGGATCAAGCAAATCATAAATTAGTACGTCAGAATCAAGATAAACGCACCTTGGAATATCGGGTCTTTGTTGTAGAAACCTATACAATATAAACCATCGCTCAATACAAAATCTTTCAAAAAGTTCACCATTAGTACTGAGATGAACGTAGTGTTTTAGAGAATATCGAGAATTATCAGTATAAGCTTTAATTAAATAATGATCTATGCCCAGAAGCCAATGATAATGAATATTGGCTTGATCTCCCAGAAGGATAATAGGAGAATCAGGGTTACTCTGTTTTGCTTGCCAAATAGATTGAAAAAGGCAATTTGAATTCCCATAGTGAATGAATATTATCGGGATAGTCATACTATATCATATCTCTGATAGAACCACTAATTATTTTATAAAGATTTTGGTGTTGGTGTTATAGTCGTGCTTAGTTCAGTTCCATGTGCTTTAGGGTTTTGATAAATACGTACTCTACAATTGCGGCAGTGTTTTATTCCATGTAGGAGACCTAGAATATAGCTACTGATTCCCACAATTTTTGCAAGATACTCAAAAATTAAAAGCCTGATTAGAGGAAACTTTACATCCAGATCAGCAAGACTCGTAGCTTTAGGAAGAAAGCGAAATATCCGATGAATTATAGAACAGGCAAAGATTAACAGTGTTGTTAATCCATAATATAACCATGGAGAATCAGCCAAAATAAGAAAGCTTCCCAGGATACATAAAAATTCAGTGAGCAAGCGTCCGCCCACAACAACAAAATTTTTTCTAGCCAGGAATGCTTCACCCAAGCCATAAAAATTTCGTTTTTCCTCTTTTAGATATTGTTTAAGATAGTCAAATCGATGCCAGTAGCAACGCACAATCGGTGCAGCCGCAGCTTTATATCCATACTTTTGCAACAGTAAAATGAATACATTATCGTCAGCCGCAAGAGTTAGGTCTTCTGGATATCCTCCAACAGCCTGCCACACTGCCTTCCGGTAAGCAATCGATCGTGAAGTTCCTTGAGCATCAGGAGTGGCTTGAAAAATATGTCTACCACGCAAAATGAATTCAGTTTTTGCCCAAGCAGTCTGAATATATTCAGGTTTAACTGCCCAGCTCCCAACAACATAATCCACTGTTCTGTCAAGCTCAAGCGGAGCAATTAATTCCTCTAACCATTTCGATTCCCATTGACAGCCGATATCTGTTGAAACAATAATATCAGAATTGAAATTAGATTTTTCAATAGCTATATTACGTCCACGCGCAACGTTACAGCCAACTTCTAAATAATATTTCAAAGGAAGTAGCCCATTTGCTGCGTATGAGACTAAGAACTCCCAAGTTCCATCAATTGAACCACCATCAACTATCACTATTTCGTCAGGATGATGACTCTGCATTTCCATTTCTTTTAAAAATATAGAAACCCCTTTTCGATCATTGAGTACAGTAGAAACTAGACTAATCATATTAAACGCTGGACTAGGATATTGTTTATAACGATGCAGCATAGCCTGACTTATAATATAATAGTAATAGGCAAGTGTAAATAGAAATTTATTAACAAACAAATAATGAAATTCATGTCAATTTATTATATTATGTTGAGTTAAGTTGCTGACAAGCTTTAACCCAATTGAATATGTTATCTGAAATATTTTGAAAATAAGCACGGAGAGAAGCATCCCAAAGAAAGCCATCTTGTTGTTCTGCCCATACCCTAACTTTTCCAGCCAGATTCACTGCTGCTTCGCTATAGCTAAAAGCTAAAGGCATTTTTTCTTCTAGTAGACACAGCATATCATCAATGATAACCATTCCAGCAAGCTCATGCCACAGATCTTGGTAAAGATTATGAGGTGAGCGACGATGCTCTACAATTGGACTGCCAACCCGAATCGAGTGACCAACGGATTGAACACACTTTTGCACAAAAAATCCACTAAATATATCTCCAAATCGATCCAGCTTCATACCTCTAATAGGAATTCCCATTTTGAAATAGTAGTAGGCAGGAATAGCATCACGAATCAGTGCTGTGTTTTGGGTATTGATAGGCATTAAAGTGCTTGAGGTGAGAAGAAAGCTCTCCAAAAACTTTTCTTGTGCTTCGCACCGAGTAACAAGACGAGTAGCCGCATCAACATCAGGATCGCCAGACCACAAGCCTGCATTGATAGCAACTAAACCAGTGCTGACTTGGGAATCGATACTTCCACAATTTGGATGGCGACGAGCGTAGGGAAATCCCCTTGCATAAACAGTACCTCGAACACCGAGAGACTCACAGTTAATGTCCATCAGAGAGCAGAGATTAAACCATCCCTCATGACCAACCGCTGTTGATAATGTCACTTTAGTGCCTACATGTTGGTGACCCTCCAGAAATGACCAGTTATTGCGTGGATAGTTGTCATCATCAATTGCGATAATGATATCACAGCGATCACGGTAAGCCATAAGAAAGCCTACATTGCGCCGATTATCAGACTTCCAGGGAATTTCAGCAGAAAGCTCAGGAAAGGGAGCAAGGAAATCTTCCTGTTCTTCTTTGCCCAGATAAATCCAAGGCAATCCCATTGCGTGGTAACGCTCAACTCGATCACGGCAAGATGGAGGGGTAGAGAGATCACCGACAACATAGAAACGGACGCATTTTAAGTTCTTGTTGTCTTTAAAATGCTTATAATATTCATCGAGAAAATTTCCATTATGAATAGTAGTAACAACAATTCCGTAAACTCTATCTTTAGGCATAAATTATTATTTTATTGATCAGGGCTTTAGCGCTATTTCCAAGACGATAACGAATACCTAGACAATACTGAATCAGACAAAAACCAAAAATTTTTCGTAGACGCAACGGTAGAGTATTAACCCCCCCAAGCTTTTCGCACTCTTTGAACCATTGATTTGCCAAGGCAAACGCTTTACGTTCGGTTGTGAAGTCTCTTTGACTATGAGCGATATTAGCCGTTGAAAGGAAGCAACGCATCAGCATTTCACACTGTCTAGCAGATGGCTTATCTCCATGAGACTTCAGAAAATCAACATTATAGGAAGTGACTGCTTTCATTCCCTCCAACCATCTCGGTGGATCGAAGTAATCGTTACGACAAAAAGATGTTTGTTTACGGTAAATAACACCACAATTATTTGAGAAAGCAACCAAACACTTGGTTAATAAACAAAACCAGAATGCAGTATCTTCGCTCACAAATGCATCAAGTTCTTCAACCCAAAAATAATCTTCAGTTAAAACAGAATGCCTAATCAGAGCGGCATGAACAGCCCAAGGTGCAAAAGCAATTGCGCTATCTCGTAACACTTGAATCGACTGTCCTATCCCTGATGGTTGCTTAATTATTCTCTGAGTAGGATTTTCATCATTAAATTCTTGCCAAGAGCAAGCAATAATGTCAATAGCATGATTTTGTCGAGCCACAGCTAGTTGTTGTTTTAGATGATCAGGTTCTAGTAAATCGTCAGCATCTAAAAACTGAATCCATTCTCCTTGAGCCTTCAACAATCCATAGTTACGTGCTGCCCCAGATCCTTGCTTTGGTGACTGCAAAATATGAATCCGTGGATCTGAAATTTGCTTAGCTTTTTCCAAACTGCCATCTGTTGATCCATTATCCACGATTAGCATTTCCCAAGTTGTATAAGTTTGGGAAAGTACCGATTGAATAGTGTCAAGGATATAAGCAGTTTTGTTATAAAGTGGTGTGATTATGGAGACAAGTGACATCAAACTAATAAGTTAAGTAAACTAGATATTTTATCTGAAACACAAAAAACTTCTATAAGTTTGATAAATTTTATTAAGAACGCTAAAAGCTAATACCTCAGCTTTGAAATATTTATCTTGTTTAAGTATTGATTTTTCAAACAAGGCTTCTCCATACTTATACAGTTCAATATCTAATTGATTAGTTTTGATAATTGAATTTAATATTTTTTGGGAAATATTTTGATAACTAAATGCTTTTTTTGTTTTGTTTCGTTGTATGTAAAAAGGCATTTTCCAACCAAAAACTTTTTTAAATAAAATCATGGTTTCATTAAATCTTTCTAATAGACCAACAACGGCAAAATGGGATTTTAAATTCGTCTTGGCTTTTTCCAAAAGTTCAAAAGAACATTGACCTACTCCAATTGATTCTTGTACACCAGATAATAGTCTAGTCTGACAATTGTCCAACTCTGGAGATAGACCACTACAAACATAGTCTCCTAAATTCATCTTCTGAGATACAACATCTTGATAAAGATAATGAGTGGGATTTTGAAGAACATAGTAATAGTGAGAAATAATTCGATCAACTGGATTCCGGAGTATTGTAATATACCTGCAAGGTATAGGTAAAAATTCATGTAATCCAAAAAACATGTGTCCTTTGAGAAGCCTTATTGCTCGATGTTGGGATTCAGGTAGATATTTGAACCGTTCTATAGATTCATGAAACATTTTTGATTGAATTGTAAAAATAGTGTCAGATGTATATTGCTTTTCTAGTATTCTCTGGAGTGTTACTCCTCCAGATTTTGGAATATGAATAAAAATCACTACTTGTTGTGCTTTTTCTGATTGTTCTATTTTTTTCATAAACATCCCGTTAGTCAATTCCTATTAATTGAATATTTCTTGCCAATATTACCAATCTTCAGAACAGTAAAACTTAATTGAAATATCTTCTACTTGAGTCCGGACTCTTTCAATCTCTGAAGGTGTAAGTCTGCTTTTCCAAAGTTCTATATTTTTTTGACTATGACGTTTTAGCTCTCCTGCCTCATAATCTTGTTTTCTGTCATTAACCCTACTATAGTCTAAAATAGTTTTTTCTATCGCTTCAGTGTAATCTAAGTTTAACGCATTAAATAATTTTTGAAATAGGATCAATGGATGTCTGGAGATATCTTCGTGACGAATAAATATCCAATCCGGATAATTTTTTTGATATTCGTCAATATAATAATGTATTATCCTCCATAATAAACTAGCTTGATCTATGATATCATATTCTTCTTCACAATATTTGGCAATCTCATCTGCAAAGGGTTGAAGATAATCTTTCATTAATAAAGGTTGCTCTAAAAAATGTGAGTACGGAAATACCCAGTTTAATCGTTTGAGACTGCTGACAAATGCTGCTGGATGCCTAATCAAAACCACGACATGCATATTGAATGTTGCTGCTAACCATCTAGCTGAAAAAAATGCCATCGGATCTTTGACAAGAGGTCTAATCCCGATGATATTACGCAGCATAAATTTACTTGACTTAGTTAACAACTCTAAAAAGGAATTAGGATTGTTTTCTATTTTAATATCTCCCCTAAAGTTATAAGCTAGTCCAAATGTATGTTTAAGATGATCATAAAAAATAGCTTCATTTTCTGGAGAAATATATTGATACCAAAAATTGAATTTACACCCACAACTACACTGGGGATGATTTATATTAAATGGTTCTCGAATATGCCGAACGGAGGGAGATGTAGCTAATATTTTACCCACCCAGCTTGAACCAGATCGATGGGAACCAGTTACTAGTATAGGTTTTTTAGAATACAACTTCCTGTCCTCCTTTACTCAAATTAGCTACGTCATGTAAACTATCAACAAATTGTTGTTGAATTTTTTCTGGATTAAACATTCCCTTTGCCCAGTCTAAAGCTTTATTTCCCAGATAATTTTGTTTCTCTGGTTGAGTTGCCAATTCTCTGATTGCTTGCACTAAATCTTTTTCCAAAGGGGAGGTTACAACTAACGCTGACTGATACTGACGTCCCCACTGAACGGCTGAACAATAGTCGGGTCCCCAAATAATAATGGGTTTACCAAACTGGCAGTAGTCCACTAATTTAGAAGGAAAACTCGTTTGCATCCGTGTTTTATATCGCTGTTCAAAAGACATAACAACAAGTAAGGCATGAGCCTGACTCAACTTATTCGTTAACAACTCTCTGGGAATAAAACCAGCATAGACTCCCTCTGCTTTAACCTGTTCCAACACAAGTTTAGACCAATCCGGCTGAGGTCCCAATAACTCTAACTGAATCTCACTAATTTCTTGGAATGATCTATATAAAGCTTGCAGCATTGAACTGTAAATTTCCGCCATAATTCCCGCATAAATGACTTTGAATTTACCCCCAAAGGTTAACTTTTCTGTTTTTGTCACTATCATAGATTTATCGGGAATGGGAAATAACACTTGTGCATTCGAGTGTGTTCCCAATGCTTGTCGCATCCCTTCACTGACACACAAGGTAAGCTGACTTTGCTGGTAAAGACGCTGAAATCGCCGGGTGATCACTCCCTGAGTCCAATCATGTATGTAAGCTAGGTGGGGCCACCAATCATGAAAGAATGTAACCAAGGGAATCCCCAACTGCACAGACATCTGCTGAGCTATCCAGCATAACTCACCGTGGGCTACGGTCAGAATTAAATCTGGCTGGTTTTGTTGGATATAATCCCGAAGCTGATTACAGTTATGAAATGGATAGAAACACTGACGGATGTCATGCACCCACCGAGACAATCTGGTATGGTTAAGCCGATTTAGGAGTGAGTTAGCTTTGAGTTGCACAATATTCTCAGAATTTACGGGCTGAGAATGATGGGTAGCTATGACTAGATGCAGGGCTTCCCACTGGGACAAATGTCTGTGCAGAACGACTTCACCTCCAGTCGTATTTCTGGGCAGTACCGACGAGACGAGCAAGACTCTCAAGCTTTTTAACTTCACTCCTGTAGCCGTCAATTAAACAAAGACAAAGTTAGCACTAGCCAAACCCCCGGCAGCAATTAAATCGACTCCCCTAACAATAGCAATAATTTCATGAGAACCGATTGGATTATCCAACAGTACTTGTGTTCCTCCCGATGCATTTAATCTCAATCGATAGGTGGGGTTAGCACCTAATTGAATTTTATCTGATCCAATAGTAAAGTCTCTAATCGTGGCATATTCTTTGTTTCCAGCCGTTGTCGGATCACCGTCATTGTAGAATGTCGTATTACCAAAGCCAAGGACAAAAAGATCAGATCCAGAGCCACCAATCCAAGCATCTACACCATCATCCGAGCCTAAGTCACCAATCAGCCTATCATTACCTTCACCTCCCTCAAGTCTGTCACTACCACTACCACCAGTTAACTCGTCATCTCCTACGCCACCAACCAGTTCATCATTACTTGCACCTCCAAGGAGTTCGTCATTGCCTGCATTGCCCTCCAAGGTATCACTACCTACACCCCCAGTGAGAATATTGCTCTCATCATTTCCAATCAGAATAGTACCGTTATCATTTGCTGTACCGTTAATTGCACCAAATCCACTCAGGAGTATGAGTTGCTCTACATTAACAGGTAGGGTATAGCTAATCGAAGAGGTAACGGTATCAAAACCTTCACCAGAATTCTCAATAACCAAATCCCCTAGATCCCCAACGCCATACCTGTCATCACCTATCCCTCCCCTCATTTCATCCGCGCCGCCAAGAGCATTGAGAAAGTCATTGCCTGCACCACCTGTTAGGATATTGTCGAGTGAATTTCCTTGAATATAGTTGTTCAGATCGTTACCGTTACCATTCCTTACGCCTTCTCGTAGAAACAAAGCCTCTACATTGGCTGGTAGTGTATAGTTATTAGCAGCAGTATTAACAACGAAGACAACATCGTTGCCTTCACCAAAATTCTCATTAACTTGATCTAACAAGCTATCCACAAAGTACGAGTCATCTCCGACTCCACCAGTCATGTCGTCATTGCCTTCTCCCCCATTAAGTTTGTCATTGCCTGCTCCCCCAATCAGAATGTCATTGCCTTGATAACCATTCAGGGAATCGTTACCTTCTCTCCCATCAAGGATGTTCTCTACAGCATTGCCAAGGATTCGATTGTTGAGGTTGTTGCCTGTACCGTTAATTGAACCAGAGCCAACCAGCAATAGATTCTCGAAATTTCTTCCTAGTGTCCAGCTAACCGTAGAAATAACTTTATCAAACCCGCCACCTGAGCTTTCAATGAGATTATCGGGCTTATCATCGGAATCAACAATATATGTATCATCGCCTAACCCCCCTTTCATAATGTCGCTACCTATTCCTCCGACCAGTCGATCATTGCGCCTGCCCCCAATTAGGGTATCGTCTCCTAGACCGCCGATGATTAGGTTATCCTCTAAACCAAAACCTTGTGCCAAGGCGTTTAAAATATTATTACCATCAGTTCCTGTAATCTTAGCCATGTTTATTCGTTCCGTTACACTATTTCTAGCCTATCTTTCTCTGCTTAGAGCCTAATCCGCATAATTACTTAACGACAATATAATCTATAAAATTTTAACAAATTATCCTTGATTCTTTACAAAAGAATATCTTAGACATAGGTCTTCTTATTTAAGAATCTAATACTTTCCCATATAATTGTAAATATCGTTGAGCCTGCACTTCTAAAGCATATTCCTCCAATATTATCTCACGACTCTGTTGACCCAAGCGATCGCGTAATGCTTGGTCTTCTAGAAGCTGCATGATACCCGCGCTGAAATCCGATGCATCCTCGGGTTGAGCTAAGTAGCCAGTAATCCCTGGACGAACGATATCCGGAACACCACCTACTTTAAAGGAAACAACGGGTGTAGCACAAGCCATCGCTTCTTGTGCGACTAGGCCAAATGCATCGGCACGAGTTGGGAAGAGAAATAAGTCCGCTGCCGAATAGGCAATGGCTTTGAGGCGATCGCTACCAACAAAGCCGAGGTTTAGGCTGGGTATCCCCAGGGATTCCACCATTTTTTCACCCCGATTACCCATAATCAGCAGAACTATTTCGCTTTTGAGAGAGTCGGGTAAACCCGAAAGGGCTTTTAGTAGTAGATCCCCGCCTTTGCGGGGATTCGTCAGACTCTGTGCGCCAAACATCAGAACTTTTTTGCCCCTAGTTATACCCAGTAGAGAGCGACACAACTCAGGATCGAGTGGCTGATAGGCTTGGGTATCAATACTATAGGGGATGTGATGAACAGGTAAACGTCCTAGCATACTTTGCTTGGCTTGTTCCGCTAACCAGTGACTCGTGGTCGCCACTGCAACTAGATGGGAGTGGCTATATGCCCAATGCTTCAGCTTCCACTCTAGATAAGTGTTATCTCTCTGGATAGGTGGATAAGTATCAGGATAGGGACAGTTCCCGCAACCTATTTTCCAGCGATCGCAGTCAAAACTGTAGGCACAATGTCCGGTAATGCCCCACATATCATGTAAGGTCAAGATTGCAGGTTTGTTTTTGGTTAATGATGGTAGGGCTAAATAGTTAAAGTAGCCACTATGGAGGTTGTGAAAATGGAGAACATCGGCAGCTTGATAAAAAGGGTGTTTGGCAATCTCAAAAGTACTGGTTAAGTGAATATCGTTGAAGCCTAGATGTTTAGTTAAGCGACGAATTTGATAGTCTAAGCGGCGTCTGGGTGGTATTGCAGCTACGCGATCGCTACTGGTTGTGACGATATCGACCAAAAGTCTGGAATCAATACCTTGAGCCAGTAAACCTTGATGCAGACGATGGACTGCGATCGCGGCTCCACCTGTAATATCAGATTGATTAATATGTAAGACTTGCATCTAGTTGATTTAATTGCGGAGGTTATACTGTTCTCAGTTAACTCGTTTAAAATATTTTATGACATTTTATTGATGTCTTGATAAAGATTTTCGGCTTTTTTCAACAAAAAAACAATGGTCATGATTCTCCAATTCTTGAATGATTAGATTTTTTATTTCATCTTTTTTAGATGAAGGAGTACATTTTTTTTGAAGTGCAGGTTCAATGGTGTTGATTTTATCGAAAATTGATTTCAGAAGAAGAAAAGTATAGGTAGTATAACTGAGGTTGTTTACTTAATACAAGAATTATAGTTAATGAATTGTAATTAGTATATTTTTCTAAAAAGATAATTAATTTATAATGGATTTTGTTTTTAATTTTTCCGAGCATTATTTGATTGATTCCAACAATAAGAATTTAACTTGATTAATTAATCATAAATTCAACAACATTTTACTTTTGATTCTCTGATAGAGCGCCCCCCAAAAATAGCGATATTTCCAGACTTCTTTCCAATAAGGCATTGTGATCATGAAGAACGACGACAACGAGTTAGTATCTTGGTTGAATTTTAAAGCTGAAATGTATTCAAAAAGAAATCTAGATCTTTTCCATTTCAAGGGCAGACTACAATAATTTCTATTAACAAAACTATCAAATACTTTTAAAATTTCACGCCTAAAATAAATTTGTTTGCTCACTGTTTTTGAGTTTGGATGCCTGCGAATTTTTGCAATCAATTCTTCGATATTGTGAACATTGAATTCAGGAAGTAACGCTAGACGTAAATACAAATCATAATCCATACCATAGTGAAGTGATGTATTCAATCCATTAACTTCTATACAGCTTTTTCGATTCATAAAGATAGCCGGTTGGGGAACTGCCCACTTTTCCCATACACAGACCAAATCATTAAATGTTTGAAAACATCTAGGTGCTAACATTGATTCTCCTTGACCGAAAACAGTTAACTGTCCACTATAAATTGTCGCCTCAGAATTAGTTTGATAGGCAATGGCAATATTATATAAGGCATTCGGTTCAAGAATATCATCCGAATTCAACCAATTCCAGATTATACCTGTACATAAATTAAATCCTTTTTGAATCGCATCAGATTGACCTTGATCTGGTTCACTAACCCAATAGTTAAGCCAAGGTTCGTATTTCCGAATAATTTCAACTGAATTATCTGTACTTCCACCATCAATAATGATATATTCTAGGTTCGGATAATTTTGTAGCAGGACTGACCGAATCGTTTCTTCGATAAACTGTCCTTGATTATAACTGGGAGTAATAATGCTAATTCTCGGATATTCATGACCATTAGGTATTTGATTGGGTACGGATATAGTTTGTGTAGACCAAGGCCATTCAGATTCCGCAAATGATGGTGGTAATTGCTCAAGATCTATGATTGATTGCATGATAATTAATAGATATTAATTTTAACAAAAACATGAATTTTATAAGTATCCATATCGCTTCATCGGTTCTTCAGCATACTGAATAATTAAATCAACTTGTTTAGCTGTTATTTTTTCTTCCCATTGTTTATAACTTGCCGAGCCAATAAATTGAAAGTCATCGGCTATCTCATCAGCCCTCATTCCTTGTTTTTCTTTCAAACGCATATTTTCAACAGATGCTGATTCCACTGCATACTGTACAGATTTTTTGGTCACATTAATCCCTAGGAAATTGGCTAGTTTAATCAGTTCATGATTAACATCTGACAGTAGGTCTTCATATCGAATACAATGCAAGTCAAATCCTAGTTCATGTTTGCTGTTTCCTGTCCAGCAATTTACATGTTCTTGCCATGAGCTTGGCCAAATCCTACCATTTAGCCAATCCAATACAAATTCATTAAACTCCCACTGATAATCATAAAGTTTTTTATGGTATCGATAAAAAGACAAAACGACATCCCTAGGATCTCGAATTAAATAAATTACTCGCTTGTATTTCTTTTGACACTGCTTAGGTGAACTATAGTACTGGTAATGACTTTTTATAATATGCTGTTCCGTATCAATAACTTCATTTAAGTAGGTTTTTACATGAATATCTGGAATATAATACTGAAGATCTTTAATACTTGTTCCAGAATCTCCATATAAGATATGAGCTAACATAGCTCGCATCCAAGTATTGCCCGATCTGGGATAAGAAACTAAATAAATATCTTCTTCATTAGGACAGAACAGTTTAGGTGAGCTAGGAGAAGATAAAATATACAATTTATAAAATAAACGAGATAATATATTTGTTTTCTTCATTGTCTGATCCTTTCACTTGTTTGATGCTTGTAAGGGTGTTGTCAGTAACACCCTTATTGCGAAATTGAAAGGCTGTAAAAATATCCTCAGTCCAGCTTCAACGCATTAACTGGCACCTCATCCCAGGAACTGACGGTTCTCAGACGCGCTACCCAACCTGCTGATTTTTGCTCTTCTGTCAAGTTCTGCTGGAACGATTCATGGCAGTCTTTGGCTTGTGCCTCGTCACGACAAGCGATGCACGAATAAATCAGACCTCCGGGATCAACCTGTTCATTCACCCAAATCATGATGTTCTCCTCATTCCCTGAAACAGTTAATCAAAATCTTAAGTAGATCTACTTATTTTTGTAAAAGACTGGGATCACTGACGGCAAGAGGAAAAACACAGTTTTTGATATTTCATTAGCCTTGGCGACATAAGTTGTAAACCAATTTAAAGATTATATAAGGTTTGTGTTGCTAGTTGGGGAAGCGCATCCCCTGTGACTCGGCAAATGCGCCAGTCTGGTAACACTGTAGCACCGAGGCGCTGATAAAACGCGATCGCAGGTTCATTCCAGTCCAAGACTGACCACTCTAAGCGCCCACAATCCCGTTCTACCGCTAGTTGGGCAATATAGGTTAGCAACGCTTTTCCGATACCCTGACGCCGAAATTCCGGGCGCACGAACAAATCTTCGATGTAAATTCCCGGTTTGGTCAAAAAGGTGGAATAGTTAGAGAAAAACAGGGTAAAGCCTACCGTCTGCCCCTCATACTCTGCCAGAATTGCCTCAACATAAGGTTTAGCGCCAAACAAGTGGTCTTGGAGAGCGTCCATCGTCCCTGTGACTAGGTGAGACAGCTTCTCATACTCAGCCAGTGCTTGAATGAGTTCAAACAGCACTGGCACATCTGTTGGGGTAGCTGGTCGTATCTTCAACTTATTCATGGTTCGTTCGTAGTTGGCACGAAGCGTGCCATCAGCGCTAAAGCGCTTACTACAAAACCAATCCTAACTTAACCACCCTTGCAAGCGGCGAGCAACTTGAGGACGGCGCAGCTTCCGCATGGCTTTACTCTGAATCTGACGTACCCGTTCGCGGGAAAGGTTGAACATACTCCCCACTTCCTCTAAGGTGTAGGATTCAGGCGTCGCCAACCCATAGCGTAGAGAAATGACATCCTTTTCCCGTTCGGTGAGAACATCACTCAAGACATCGGAAATCTCTTGACGCATCATGGATTCGCTCATTTGCTGTTCGGGCAAGTGCAAATCGTTGTCTTCTAGTAAATCTACGAGTTCTGTATCTTCGCCTTTACCTACCCGATGGTTGAGAGAGAGCGATCGCCGACGTAATTGTAACAACTGACGCAAGTTAGTGCGGCTAATATCTAAGGCTTCTGCGAGTTCGGTTTCGTCGGGAGTCCGTTGCAGTTTCTGCTTGAGTTCCCGTTGTACTTTTTTCAGCTTATTCAGCTTTTCGACAATGTGAATCGGTAAGCGAATGGTACGGGCGTCGTTGGCAATGGTACGGGTAATCGCCTGACGAATCCACCAATACGCATAGGTGGAGAATTTGTAACCTTTGGCGGGATCGAACTTCTCCGCCGCCCGATTGAGTCCTAATGCGCCTTCTTGAATCAAATCCAGGAAAGGAACTCCTCGGTTAAGATAACGCTTGGCGATGGAAACGACTAAGCGTAAGTTGGAACGAATCATTTTACGCTTAGATATCTGTCCTCGGTAGAGGCGATTTTCAAATTGACGTTCGGTCAGATCTAAAGCTTGAGCCAGTTCAGCGTTCGTCGGTTTGCGTCCCAACTCTTGGTGCAAGCGTTCAGTCATCTCATCCATTTCTACCAAGAATTGAACCTGAGTGGCTAACTCAATCTCTTCTTCTGGCTTCAGCAAGGGATAACGCGCCATCTCCTTAAAGAAGGCTCCTACTGTATCATCAGAGCTAGTTTTATGGTAGCCAGATTGCCGGCTTTTTCCGGCACGAGTCTCTGTTTCGGAAAATTCGACTTCGACCTGATTTTGGTCATTATCTGAGATTTGCTCACTCTGAGGGTGAGAAAAATCCGTATCTTCTGTAAACTGACGAGTAGCAGTTGGGTTCAATTGTGCGATAGTCATAGTTAGGTTTGAAGTAGGAGTGTTATGAAAGCTTGTGATTTGGTTTTTAGGCAATCGGTTCAGTTAGACAGATTGAACTAGACAGATTGGGCAGATGGACTGAATATAAATGGGTACTGTCAATGAAAATTTTTCAACACTGGCTGTAGCTAAGGGCTGTACAGCTCAACAAACATCAGAGATGATTGGAAAGAGAGTTGCCATTCAAGGCGCACCCCCATCTCTATATCTTCTCTATGTTTAGGATTAGAAAATACTGATTCTAAGGCTACCAGAAGCAATTTGGCTAGTTGTTGCCCTGATTACAAAATATTGAACAGCATAGATAGATGTATGGATTATAGCGGCAAACTCAATGGGCTATATACAGAATCTCATACAGGTGGCTGTTTTACTCTCTACCGATCGGGTGAAAATAAGCAGAGAGAGCTGGGGGAGCTGGGGCAGCTGGGGCAGCTGGGGGAGATTGAATTGATCATATTGTTATATTTTGATATTTTGCCCTAATGTCACTAACCCGCCCGGTCTAAATTATGTCTTCCCTATGACCAATCAAATTCAAATTAGGAGATAATGTTCGTGACCAAACCAACTCTCGTCGAGAATCCCGGAATTCCTGCTGAATCAGCAGAGGGTGTATCGACTGCATACAATCCCAAGGATTTCGATACTAACGTGATGGGAACTTATAATCGTTTCCCCATCGCCCTAGAACGGGGTACGGGTTGTCGAGTTTGGGATACAGCCGGACGTGATTATCTCGATTTTGTGGCTGGGATCGCTACCTGTACCTTGGGTCACGCTCATCCGGCTCTGATCGAAACGGTGACGCAGCAAATCAAAACGCTGCACCATGTTTCTAATCTTTACTATATTCCCCCTCAAGGAGAATTAGCTCAGTGGATGATTGAGCATTCCTGTGCCGATCGCGTTTTTTTCTGTAACTCGGGTGCGGAGGCGAATGAAGGGGCGATTAAATTGGCTCGGAAATACGCCCACACGGTTCTAGAGATTGAGAAACCTGTAATTTTGACGGCGAACGCCAGTTTCCACGGACGCACGTTAGCAACGATTACAGCTACGGGTCAGCCCAAGTATCAAAAGAATTTTGACCCCTTGGTGCCAGGATTTTATTATGTGCCGTATAACGATATCGGTGCCATGGAAGATGCGATCGGAGAATTGGATGAAGGGGATCAACGAGTAGCCGCAGTGATGCTTGAACCCCTGCAAGGAGAAGGGGGAGTGCGTCCAGGCGAGTTGGAGTACTTCCTGCGCTTGCGGAAAATCTGTGACGAAACGGGTATCCTGCTGATTTTAGATGAAGTACAAGTCGGTATGGGTCGCACGGGTAAATACTGGGGATATGAAAATCTAGGGATTGAACCCGATATTTTTACTAGCGCTAAGGGATTAGCGGGCGGTGTTCCGATTGGGGCGATGTTGTGTAAGCAATTCTGTAATGTGTTTCAACCTGGGGATCACGCCAGTACCTTTGGCGGAAATCCTTTGGCTTGTGCGACGGCTTTAACCGTGGCTCAAACGTTGGAACGGGACGATATTCTGCACAATGTTCAGCAACGGGGTGAACAGTTGCGGACTCGTTTAAGAGCGATCGCGATGAACTATCCCCAGCTAATTAATGAGGTACGCGGTTGGGGACTGATTAATGGGATGGAGTTGAACGCGGATGTGGAACTGACGGCGGTGGATGTGGTGAAAGCGGCGATGGAGAAAGGATTGCTGTTAGTTCCCGCAGGTGCCAAGGTGGTGCGTTTTGTCCCGCCTTTGATTGTATCGGCTGAAGAAGTGGATGCAGCCGCAACAATCGTTGAACAATCTATAGCCAAGCTAGCTGCTTCCGTCAATAAATAAGGAGATTCGTCATTTGTCATTTGTAATTTGTGATAATTGAACGGTTAAGTCGGGGCGGGTTTCGTTATATCAAGGTGAAAACGAAACGTTAGTGGTAAAACCCGTCCCTACACACTCTTCCTTATCTCCCTCATCTCCCCCAGCTTCCCCCGCTAGCCAATGAAAAAAATCTGGTCATCGATAAAACCCTACATTCGCTGGGTCATTCTGGGCGGGACGCTATTTTTTATCGCTAAAGCTTTTAAAGATCATTGGCGAGAAGTTGCTGGAATTCGCATTGATCCCCAGGGCTGGACGATGCTGGCGATCGCACTCTTGGTTACACTTCTGGCACATATTTGGTCGGGTTGGGTTTGGACGTGGATTTTACAGGCGTTTAAACAACCCATTGAACCGCGTTGGGCGCTACAGGTTTATCTGAAAACGAATGTTGCTAAATATTTACCCGGTAATGTGTGGCATTTCTATGGTCGAATTGCAGCGGTGAGGGGGGTTGGAGGTTCTGTGGGTGCTGCTAGTATCAGTGTATTACTGGAACCTCTGTTAATGGCAGCTGCGGCGTTAGCGATCGCGTTATTTAGTGGTGGATTGGGTTGGATCAACACGGCATCCGATAGCCGGATGTGGGGGTTACAAATTTTGGGCTTAGTTGTGGTGTTGTTGGGCGTTCATCCCCGAGTTCTCAATCCTATTGTTCAACGCTTAAGCCGTTCCAAGAAGGTTACAGATACGGAAGAGTTCACTATTGAACGCTATCCCTTATTGCCATTGTTGGGTGAAATGGGCTTTTTGGGATTTCGGGGAACCGGATTTTTATTTACCTTACTGGCGGTAGGATCAATTACTCCTACTCAGATTCCGTCGTTACTGAGTGCGTTTAGTTTCGCCTGGTTACTGGGATTAGTTGTACCTGGCGCACCGGGAGGGTTAGGGGTATTTGAAGCGACTGCGATCGCGCTTTTAGATCAGCAGTTGCCTGCGGCTTTCATCCTTACAGGGGTTGCCTTATTTCGCCTTGTTAGTATTCTGGCAGAAATCAGCGCGGCTGGACTAGCTATTATCAGCGAACGTTTGTGGACTTCCTAGAATAGCAATCAATTGTAGGGGCGGGTTTTACCAATAACCTTTGGCTTTCAACCGATAACTTGACTAAACCCGCCCTCCTAGCGTCTGGGTTTAGCGACAGCCGTTAGTGGCGGGTAAGGAGTCATCATTCATAATTCCTGCCAACCACCTCCCGCACTCGATAGATTGGTCGCCCTTGGGACTCGTGATAGGTTCGCATTAACACTTCTGCTAACAGACCAAAGCTAAATAACTGGACGCCTGCTAATAACAGAACAACAGCTAAAATCAGCAAAGGTCGGTCACCAATCTGCTGTCCAAAACCGAGTTTAAGTAGGGTTAAATACAGTCCTAATAACAATCCGACACCGAAGGAAAGCAAGCCAAATAGTCCAAAGACATGCATGGGGCGAGTGAGAAATTTTTTCATAAAAAATACAGTCAATAAATCCATCACCACACGAAAGGTTCGCCCCAATCCATACTTACTTGTACCATAACGACGGGCATGATGTCGCACGGGAATTTCACTAATTCTGGCTCCCTCAATGTAAGCTAATGCTGGCAGAAATCGATGTAACTCGCCATAGAGATTCATATCCGCCACCAGTTCAGAACGGTAGGCTTTAAGGGAACACCCATAGTCATGTAATTTGACGCCAGTCACTTTCCCAATTAACCAATTGGCAATTTTAGAGGGGAGGAGTCGAGTTAAAGCCGCATCTTGTCGTTCTTTGCGCCAACCACTGACTAAATCATACCCTTCTTCTATTTTGGCGAGTAAGGCGGGAATATCAGCCGGATCATTTTGTAAATCACCATCTATCATCACAATAACGCGAGCTTGAGCATGTTTAAATCCGGCTGACATGGCGGCGGTTTGACCGTAATTTCGGCGGAGAATCACCGCTCTTAAGTCTGAGCGGCTGCGTGCTAATTCGAGGAGGAGTTCGGTGGAACCATCCTGAGAACCATCATCGACACAGACGATTTCGTAGGCAAACTGATTGGCACTTAAACTGGTTGCTACAGAGTCAACCAGGTGGGGTATACTAGCGACTTCATTGTAAATAGGGACAACGACCGATAACGCTAGTGAATTTGATGGGGTGATCGGTTCTTGATAGTCCTTAAAGGATAATGAATCTGTCATATTTTAATTCCTTATTGTCTTGACTCCATCGATTTATACAAGTTTGCACTTATCTTAGAGATAAAGGGCAAAGAAAGTACCGGGTACAACAGCCATAAGGGAGGCAAATAGCGCAGGCTTTCGCGGAACGCTAAAAAGCCTTTGCGTTTTGAGCCGCTAGGGAGGACAAGATAAAGCGGTTTTTTATAGTCATCCGGGACAATTTCCGCCATGTTATCACTCTGGGTTGATTGTTGGGTCTGCAAATCCCTGAATGTTAGCCGATTAAACCAATTAAAGTAGGATAAAACGGTAATGATAGTGAGACAATGATTATCTGATTTGTTATAAATAATTTCAGGGTTGTGAGTTAAACCATCAAGGCGACGACGTTCAGACATATTTCCGACTAATTCTGCCCAAGGAATAAAGACTGAATAGCAGGGAATATACTTTAGAAATGGAGCATTTTGAGCAATATATATTCCTGTATGGAAGCAAATCCCTAGAGGAATATAAAACCAGATTAAACGGGGAAAAACTAGCACAAAGAAAAATGTTGCCTCAAACAGGATTGCCACCCAAGACGATAGCATAGCTAATGTATGTTGTCTGGCTAACCAAATCCCTAAGGGTCTATCCCAAACCAGCCCATCCTGCCACAAATAATATTGTAATGTATAGCCATTCATCCAATCGAGTCCTCCTTTAAGCAGCTTACTCATAGCTGAGTCTAGGTAGATAATTGCAAACATCCACTGGATGAGCAATAAGGGCCATCTAGCCAAGTGACTTTTTTCTTGCTGAATATCAAAAGTATCTACGCTTTTTCTCTGGCAATTTTGTCGAATACGACGCCGCAGATCGTCTAGGGATAAAACTTGACCAGCAGGACTCAAAGCCAAGATGACAAGCGATATCATGACTAAGGCTTGAGAATGACTATACAAGGCACCGAAGGAGTATATATAAGCTTGAATCAATATATTCCCAATCGCAAAGATAATTAGATTCAGATTTGTTGACAGTCCAATTAAGCCGAATGTTCCTGTTATTATAGTTAACGCTAAAATTACTAATAGCAACACAACCGGAGGAGGATGATTTAGCCCAAATGGTAAGAGTATAATCTTTAAAATGGGTAGCGGATTGTAAAGAAAATCCGGTAATTGAGAATTATTCACTAACTGACTCACTATAGTACCATCTCGACCTGGAACTAATAAATAGAAGAGTTGAGAGCCAACAATAATCATTCGACTCATGGCTAGATTAAACAAGGGGGTGAGTTTGAACCAATAGGTTGTCCACCATTCCCAAGGTACAGTTAGTTTATTAAACATCGGTATCATTTTTTTCTCAATTCGGTAATTGGGTACTGTTTAACCAGTTGGGCTTCCGCTTCAATTACCTCGTCTTTAAGTAAGACGAGGGGATAATTATACAATCGTAAATTGATTATTTTAGTGTGGTGACGACTTTCGTATAATTGGACAAAATTCATAATCATTTCTTTTTTTTCTAACCGTAGTGATTCTTTGAGTCCATACATAAAAACCCAGTAATTTATGCCTAAATCTTCTGGCTGAATCCGGACTTCAGTCGAATCATCTAGAGTGGCGTAAATTGAATATTGCTTGATTGTATCTCCTTCATATTTGGCATAATTGTACATCGGATAACTGACGAAGGGCCAGAGGCTAGGATCTGGAGGGGGTTTGAGCAGTTTATAAGGATATTGCAGTCGTCTAAACTTGGGCCAAAACCCTCTCAGATGTTTAGCGGTATAGAACTGTAGTCCGATGAAAAATAGGATAACGATAGATAGAAGGTGGACAGTGAATTTATATGAATGTGTATGACTTAGTTTTGACATGGTAAACCAATTTTTATAATCGTTTGATTTAAATGCTACTTGACGAGTTTCCACAGTCGTGGGTTTTCTCGACGACGGGGATCAACAAAAACAGGCTCAAGTGTATAATTTTGATTTTGCTCTAACCAAGATTTTAATTCATCATGAGGTCGGTAAACAAACACATCTTGAAACTGTGCTGGAATTTCCGGCAGAACATTTGGTTGAACGACAAACAAAATTCCTACATTTGGCTCAAACTGACGAGTAAGGGGTAAAACTCTCCCCACAGCCCCCCCTTTACCCCAAAGCACATTTGATGGAACGGAATACAATATGAGGGGTTGTTCAGCTTGGTTAACGATAGTCGCAATAGGGTGAACATGATAATTACCGCCTTTACTCCACCATCCATGGGCTTGAGTAATAATTAGGTTAGATAAAATGCCGAGGGAAATCAAAACAACAAAAATTGCCTGCCATATTTTCTGTTGCCTAACTGACTGGAAATTGGTGGACATTTTGCTTGCCAAAAGGTAAGCAACAGACAACTGAAAGCCTAATAAACAAGGGATAACATAACGAGTCACCGTTGACCGTTGACCGCCTTTAATAAGGTCGGGGATGATTAAGGCTGCAGCCATAACTCCAATCAAGCTGAGAATAAAAAACCATACCTGTGCTGGAGTGTTTTTGCAAATAAAATAAATCGAATATCCCCCTAAAACAATCAGCGGCAAAATTAACCAATAGATGAGGGATTCATTATCACTCAATAAATAGCTGCAATCTGGACTGTTTAAAGGTAAACACCATCCTCTATCTAAGTCCACAAAAACACGGCTAACACTTAATCCCCAGGATTTAACTAAAGTTAATAGAGGCAATTTTTGGAAAACCCAACCCATTTGCTCTTCTAAGGGAGGTGGCGCCGTTATCGTATTGATTATCCAGGGAGAGAAGGCAATAACCCCAGCTAAAGAGGCTAAACTATAAGCAATAACTGTTTTATTAAAGCGAAATCTCTGAGTGACAGCGACATAAAGTCCATGAGACGCTGCGACAACAGTAAAAAACCAATGAGTATAAAATCCTAATGTTAGAGTAATGGCGTAGATACTCCAACTTATCTTGGTATTCAGGCGTATGGCTCTCAATAAAGCGGCGCTTGAGAGTAAAATAGCTACCGTCAATAAACTATAGGGACGAACTTCCTGAGCATACAAAATATGGAAAGGTGAAATCGCCATCAGCGCCACGGCTACCCAGGCAACAAAGGGTGATTCAAAAAGTTCTCGACATAGCCAATAAATGCCAGGTAAAGCAAATAAGCTAATCAAAACTGAAAAGCTTCTTAGTGCTGCCACTGAACTGCCAAACCCAAGTGCCCAAACTCTGAGTGCGAGATAGTAAAGTGGAGCATGCTCAGTGTTTCCCGCTAAAACCCGAATCGTATCTCCCCAAGTTTTGGTTGGACTCGGACGCTGATACTTGAGCAAATCATCAGAATTAACGACTTCACCGGAAAAGATATCTTGAATAAATTCAGGTTCCGTATAGCCGAAAATTCGCAAAGATGAGTGGGTTTCATCAAGCCAGTAAACTTTCTGGTCAAGATGAACAAAGCGAAAAAACAGTCCTAAAACCAGTATCGTGATAATTAATACGTTAAACCATTTTTTCTTCAATTTAAATGTATTATTAATGTAATTTTTCATAAAAATAGAGCGCGAATGGCTTCTAAGTTTAGAGCATGAGATGGTGTAATAAAAACTTTGAGATCTATTCCTCTCTCTTTACAGATTTTACCTAATCTTCTCCAGAACAAGATTGCTGCCACTGACTATTCTTCTCTACATTCTGAGTTTCTCCGGGTGGGACAGTCCGTTCATCCACAAAATAAATTTCTAAACTTTCTAGCTGTTGGTTTCCCTGATGCTGTTGATTCCAAGTGCGACATAAATATTCAGCATAATAGGGATAAAGCTTATTCCCGATCGCGCGATTGAGATTGATGAAGTAGGTACGCCACTGCATATTGGGATACAGGGCATTGCGCTGCTTAATCGTTGGTTTATCCCAATTTACAGATCTCCCATTCCGCAAAAGGTCAACCTCGCTACCATCCTTGAGTTTACCGACAATAACGTGCCAGCCATCATCTCTGGGCGGCGCTGGGGCGAAAATACTCCAGGATTGATCGAGTCGCAATAGGCGACTAATCCAGTCTAGGGAATTCAGCGTCCTTGACTTCATCACCCGGTCAATTTTGGCGCGAACATTAGGATCGAGTGTCTGCTTTAGGGATCGCGCATCAGCTAAACTGCGGAAATTCCAAACGGTAACGTAAGCCAATAACAACAAGGTGACGATGTTTAATAGTCCCGAAGAACGGACTTCCACCGGACGAAATTTTAAGGGGGCGGTGAATTGACCCGCAACTTGACGATTTGAGGCAATTGTCTCATAGAACTTTGTTCCCACCGCCATCAAAGGACGCCAACGGAGAATATAAGCGAGAGGTTTAAAGACCGGAGAAAGACTCACCACATACAACCCGACATGTAACAAGACAAATGTGATAATCGTGGCGCAGCGGAAAAACGTGGTGCGCCAGGGGATAAATAGAAATAGGGGTCCAATCCACTCCAATATTAATGTGGCAACCGTGGAAAAAACTAACAGGGGCGGGAAGTTCAGCAAGAATTGACCCAGTGGTGCAGCGTACTGGTCAAAACTTAAGGCATAATAGACGGCTGTGAGTTTTGGAAACCAGATATCGCTGGTTGTTTTAAACGCAGCGGAAAAGGCATAAACGTAATAAATTTGTAAGGTTAGCGCGAATGTAGCCCCGGTGAGAATCCGCTTGGGTAACGGCTTACTGGATGAATTCAAAGCGCTATCTACCGAGTAACACGCCCCTAGGGGTAAGAACATCATCCAGAACAATAGCGCCCGCATCATGTCATCGGCGGCAAATAATACGGTAGGATTCCGATTTTGTAGGGAAATCAACAACACCCAAGACGCGATCGCCGCCAACCTTGTCCGGTATCCTACCAGTAGGGCGACGGCAATTAACCCCGCCAGCAAGAAGACAACGCCTTGAATAAAGGGTTGACCCCCCAGTAGATGTACGGACCAATACCACGGATGCAGAATCTCCTCGATTAACGCTGTGCGCGGTAATACCCCAGCATCGCTGTAAAGCGTGGTAATATCCTGGGCACGGATGAGCAAATCGGCAATCAGTATAATCGCGACACCGATACGAAACACAGCTAGCGATCGCAAATCAAACCCAAACAAGGGTTCAAGTTTACTCAACCACTTACCTTTCGGTTTCTGCACACTGGACGCCATAAACGGTAGACCTCACGGGATTTTAGGATTTGCCTCAAAAAACGATAATTTCGATACTAAGTCAGTAAAATTCCCCTTAAGTATGAAATATGACGAATGACAAATAACAAATGACAATTAACGAACCGTTTTTCGTCGCCGTTTCCAGAATAGCTGTGCCAATTGTCGCCTTAAATTAACCAACCATTGACCGACCCAATGCTGCAACACCCGCCAGCGATGGCGCAGGGTGGGCAATCGCTGAAGATAGACGAATTGTCTAATCATACCAGCCAAACGACCGCTGATCTTCATCGCAAAACTGGACACTACCGCCTCCCCTTTTCCTAAGGTCAACATTTCGCCTAAATGTAAATAGCGGAACGGCTTTAACCGTTTACGCCTAACCGCCCGATACAGGTTTTTGGCGGCACAATCCGCTTGTTGGTAAGCCACTTGTGCGGTTTTTGGGAGTTGACCTGGATAATCTTGAATGTCTGCCATATCCCCTAGGGCTAAGACTTCTGGATAATCCGCAACCTGCAAAGTAGGGTGGGTGAGTATCTTACCTTGAGGATTCTGCTGACAAGGGAGATGGCGTACCCATTCAATTGAACGAGTCCCCACTGTCCATAACACCAGATCAACAGGCATAAGGGTTTTTCCGTTCTGATTAATCAGGGTAATTTGATCCGATTCAATCGCCTCTACGCTAGTTACAAAATCCATTTGTACTCGACGTGCAGTTAAGGCGCGATAGGCGGATTTTTGACTGTAGGGGGTAAAGGTTTTCAGCAATTGCTGACCCCGTTCAATCAGTCTTATCTGTCCCCGTTCCTGCAAGCGATCGCTCAGTTTACAAGCTAACTCTACACCACTCGGTCCTGCACCGATTACCGCGACGCGAATTTGGGGCAAATTCGACTGTTCCAACTGGTTAAGCTGTTGGTTGAGGCGTTCTGCATCAGTAACGGTGCGAAAGGGATAAGCGTAAGTCGCCGCACCCGGTACGCCATCTAAGCGCATCTCGGCACCAACGGCTAATACTAAATAGTTATAATTTAGGATTTTGAGATTTTGCCCTAATTCTGATAGGGTGTCTAATTGCAGCTTAACTTGGCGTTTTTCTAGATCGACCGCCTGAATATTTCCTTGACAAAAATCAATCGTTGTGTTTTCAATTAAGGTTCGATAACGGGGGGCAATTTCCCAGGCTTGTAGTTCCTGGGTTACCCGTTCATAAAGTAAGGGTGTAAACACTAGATGATCTTTGCGATCGATTAAGGTAATTTTATACTTAGGTGATTTAAACAGGCGAAACCGTTGCAGGTACAAGGCGGTATAAAGTCCACCAAACCCTCCGCCTAGAATACAGATGTGAATCGAGGGTTCATGGTTCATTACTAAAGTTGAGTTCAGGAACTTTTCTGAGTTGCTTCACCAACTCACGAGAACGAATTGTCCGAGATTTAGGGGTTAGGTGGTAGTGGGTATCGGCAAATAAATCTGAGTTTGTCTTCATATTTAAAGACTCTGGGTCATAAATTAATGGGGCAATTTTGGCTAACTCCTCTGCCGTTTTTTCCACATTAGCAATTGATTTCTCATCGGTGCGAGCATAAACCCAGGGTAATGATAGAACTAATGTCCCACCTTTGGCTTCGACTTCCTGACGAAATTGCTCAATCCGTTTAAGTGCATGTTTGGTGATGGGTTGATTAATCGGTAATTCCCACCAGTCTGCTGTGCGTCGTTTATCATCTTCCGGGGCGGGATCTCCATAAGCATTCACTCCATCCGAGTAGTAACCCGTCATCTGTCCTTTCTGGATCACATCTATCGTGGACTTGGTGACGCCTCTGAGTGTGGGGGTACCCAGGAGTAGGGTATCTTGAGCCAATTGTTTCGGGGGAATTCCACCTAACCCCGGACGTCCAATCGCCACACCAAATTGAGCCGAGCGATCGCCTAATCCATCCTCTGACCATAAAATGAGATATTCGGGAATCAGTAGCACAATATCTCCGGGACGAACTTGATCAATAATACTGGGAAGAATCACATTCAAACCCACGGGTCCATCGATTCCCAAGTTCAACACCGGAATTCCCAATTTCTCTGACATCAACTCGGAATTAATCGTATAATGCGCCCCTGAACCGCCCGTAATCAGCAACCGTCGCGGCGCTTCCACCTTCTCCTCAGCTAACGCGATTTTGTCTTCGTACATCATCCGGAGCCAGCTTAACTCTCCGCCATAGCGGGCGTTGTAAATATAACCGATTGTCCACGCGATAGCAGCAACTGCAATCCAACTTGTTAGTTTTAATGGTTTCCACATCAGAATTCAAAGTAAATAAACTCAGACGGCTGATTCGCCGCGAATAGGATAGTTAATCCTAATAAAACTCGCGATACCCAAGGCAATAGTAACAATTCATATTCAAACTTCCGTTTTTGCCAAACGGCGAGATGTTCCATAAATAACACAGCATTTGCCAACAACAGCGTGACAATTAAAACAGCGCCTTCGTTGAGACTGTAGGAACTCAAGAATTCGCCTAAATTCGATAACGAATACGCCCATGGGGTAACAATCGTGCGTAACTTTGAGAGCAATCTCAGAATATCCGTGTCCATAAAGAACAGACATCCCAGCGTCACTGAACCAAAGGTTAGCGCCCAGGAGAAAAACTGAAACCGGGAGACTTGTTTTCCTTTCCCCATCAACCGTTGAAAGGGTCTACCTGTGTAGCGCAAAAGCAAGAGTAACCCCCCATGATACGCGCCCCAAATAATGAAATTCCACGCTGCACCATGCCAGAATCCGGATAGGGTAAAGGTGATGAATAAAAAGAAAGCGGCTAATTGTTTTTTAGACCCCATTAAGGGCAGAAACACATAGTCGCGAAACCAGTTATTTAGGGTAATGTGCCATCGCCGCCAAAACTCTTGGATACTGACGGAGGTATAGGGAGCCAGGAAGTTCACGGTTAGTTTTACTCCTAATATTCTCGCCACACCCAGCGCCATAAAACTATACCCGGCAAAATCAAAGTAGATTCGCAAGGTAAATAAGTAAGCAAAGAACCACACAATCCAGGGATTGGCGGTTTCTTGTAAGTTAATGTAGGGGGCGATATTATCGGCTAGCACCAACTTCATAAAGAAGCCCAAGGATAGCCAGCGTAATCCCAACTCAAAGTTTTCGGCTGTGAATTTAAACTGAAATGATTGAATTTGGGGTAATAAGTCAGCCCGTCGTTCAATCGGTCCAGCGACAATTTGCGGAAAGAAGGCAATAAAGTTAATGTAATCTAGAAAGGCGATGGGTTTTTTATATTTAGGTCTGAGGGAATCAACCACAAACGCCACCATCTGGAAGGTGTAGAAGGAGACACCAGGAGGAATTTGTTGAAAGATGGGCAAGGGAAAGCCTTGTTCCCAGTTGTTCTTGAATCCCGGTACGACAATGCCAACTACATCTTCGGCAAAAAAGGTCAAGTATTTGAGGTAAGCGAGGATCGCAATATCGGTGATAATTACAATCGCGGCAATTAGCTTAGCACCATTTCCACGACGCTTAAGCATTAGCCGCACCATGAAGTAGTTGAAAACAATTTCAACAATAAAGATGGCGAAACTGGAGCGACTGGCGTTTAAAAACAACATCAGCGACATTACCGCCAACCCGATGGTGTCCAACTCGTCTCGCCACAGCTTCAGAGATTTGCCAACATAGCGAATGGCAAAGAAAGGAATGGCGTAAAGTAGTAGAATCCACCAGAAGGAAAAGTCAGAAAAATTCAATTAACGGTTTCCTCCTTTTTTGTCCTTTGTCATTCGTCATACTCGCTATCGCGAGAAGCAAGCTACGTCATTTGTTAGGGAACAGGGAACACCTCGACTTACTTCGGCTTCGCTCAGTAACACGCTCGGTGTGTCTTATGCAATAGGTAAGGTAGAGTTTTGAGTTAACTTCCCCAGCTCCCCCAGCTCCCTCTGCTCCCCCAGCTCCCCCAGCTCCCCCAGCTCCCAGACGTAGCATGCTACGTCTCTACCCTCCCAATCCTTTCCAAAATCCACCCCAGCCTTTGCCGGATTTTTCCGATGCTTCGGGTTTCGCTGCTTTCGTCTCAGAGGGGGCGGCGGATTCGGCGTTGTCTAATGCGGCTGAAACATCGAATTCTTCAACTAAATATTGAGCCGATTTCTCAATTGTCGGGTAATCCCAGAACAATGTCGAAGGTAATTCTACCTCTAACCAATCTTCAAGTTCACCGACAATGGTTACCGCATCAATGGAATCCAGCCCATAGCGGGTTAGGGGTTCGGTAACATCAATGTTTTTGGCGTCTAGGGACAGTTGTTCTACCAGTTGATTCACCATCCAGTTTTGAATAGCTTGGACAGAATCAACAGACTGATTGGGGGTGTCTACGTCACTTTGAACCATAACGTCATTAGGCTTGGAGTTGGAGTTCTGCACTTGCATGGGGTTTTTCCTCTTGTGTTTCAGTTTGGGCGAGTTGAATCGGTACAATGGAAAACATTTTGTTTTCCTGATGCAGCTTTAGCAGGTGTTGTGCCACATTTTCACTGTACGCTTTCGGAACAAGATTGGGCAGCGATCGCCAAGGGCGTAAGCGGCGATAAAGTCCTAAGACTAACCATTCTCCCTTGCTAAAGAAGTCATCCAAGATTGTCCGGTTGTAAATCCAGGTGTGAACTGACGCGGCGGCGGCGTGTAAGTCGCAGTATTTTTTCGCCAGTTCAAAGAGTTCGGGATCTTGATCATGACCATGTTCAAATCCGGAGTTGGCAATGCGTTCATCGAAGGCGTCGAGTTCTTCTAAAACAATGGTAGTTAAGCTGATAATTTTTTCCAGCACGTCGGCGTCAACATCGGCTTCCGTCTTCAGCGCCTGAAGTTGTTCCCAGGCAATTTCTAGCCCTTGGAGTACATCGTCAGCCCCGCGACCAAATAATCCCAGTTTCTCTGGCTCAAAGGGCGGCACAGATTTTTCGAGGGAAAAAATGGTATCTAGGCGGGATTGAATCCCCTCCATGGTCTTCTGCTTGCGTCTGGAGCGATATTTGGCAATTTGGCGAAACTGGAGAATTAGAGCATGGAGGTTAACCACACTGCTGCCATCAAACATACTGATAATTGAATTATCCCGCAGCAGTTTCTGGAAAATGCCGTAGTCATGCTCATCGCGCATATAGAAGCGGGAACCGAGGACAACGTAAACACTGTTAATCACCTCTTCTAGTTTGATGGTGACAAAATATTTCACCACCGCCGCCCAAACTGAGAATTGTTCGGGGATAATATGAAACCCTCTGGCTGCACCAATGGTTTCGCAATCACAAACCAACATGTCAATAAAGGCATCGACTAGGGTTTGCCGAGGTTGGGGGATATCAAAAACGGTTTTGTTATAAATAACCCGGTTAATGGCAAAATTCAGCGTGGTTCTCATCGCCGTGTCAGCCGCACCATGAGAAAAAGCGGCGCATAACATCCGGGTGATTTGGAATCCCTTGAGCGCCAGTTCTAACCCCGATCCCTCGTCCTGTAACCGCATTTCTTCGGGAATAAAGCAATCCTTAAACCCAATCCCGCTCATATCCGAAGCGCGAATCCCATGGGTGAGGATTTTGGGGAGGTTGTAATAGGTAGAGGGGTCAAGTTGCCGTTTGTCAACCATAAATAAGGAGAGACAACGAGCGCCCTCCTCTTCATCGGTTTTGGCTAAAACAAAGGTTACCCCGGAACGGGTGGCGCGGTTAATGGGCCACTTTTCGCCATTCAGGAGATAGCCGCCCTCAACTTTTTTCGCCGTTACATCACCGCCAATCAAGTCACTCCCATGCGCCCGTTCGGAATAAGCCAGACACATTGTCCCCTTTTCCTCACGGATAAACTGGGACAGTTTCTTTTTCTGGTCATCTGTCCCCGCCATCCAAGTCAGGAATGACCAGAACATCGTGGTGAATGCGATCGCGATCGTTTGGTCTCGCCGTGACATCACCCGGACAAAGGCGACGAATTCCTCAAAGGAGGAAAACTTGCCACCACAGTTTTCTGGCACATAGTAATCTTGCAGTTTCCAGTTATAAAGCCAATCCACTTCAGCTTCGGGAAACTCTTCGCTCTCATCCAGTTCCATCACCCGTTTGAAGGACATCGTACTCTCTGGATGACCCGGATCTCCCAAATCCCGTTCTAGCGCTTCTGCTATTTGATACTGTTTCAGTTGATGCATTTCTCTGTAGCCTCTCAACGAGTTTTGAGTGTTACGGAATGGCTTTATTCATCTTTATTCCCCATTCCCTGTTCCCTGTTCCCTGTTCCCTGTCTAACCCTAAGATTTCGGAACTTGTAATTGCTGCGCCAAAGCATCGACTTCTCCCTGGAGAGTGCGGAACTTACTCGTCAGTTTCGGATTTTCACTCCAATCCGCGATCACACCCAGTTCTCCATCTAGGAACTTGGTTCTCGCCGCACGGCGCTGAATCTTACCACTTGAGGTTTTCTCAATCGTTCCCGGTTGAACTAAGACAACCGCATACGCCGGGATTTCGTGTTCTTCAGCAATAGCTTGGCGAATATCGCCAATCACTTCCTCAAAGTTGACATCTTGAGTTCGACGTTCAACCTCCTGCAATGTAATCAATCGTTCCTCCCCCCCAGCCTCGATGGAAAAGGCTGCACCATAATCCGGACGCAAGGCGGAGTGAACCGCTTGTACCGTCCATTCAATATCTTGCGGATAATGATTCGTCCCTCGGATAATAATTAGGTCTTTAATCCGACCCGTAATAAACAGTTCACCATCCCTCAAAAATCCTAAATCCCCGGTTCGCAAGAATGGACCATCCCCGGTATCTGTCAGATAAGCCTGAAAGGTTTCCTTTGTCGCCTCTGGACGTTGCCAATACCCTTGGGCAACACTGGGGTCTTTCACCCAAATTTCCCCCACTTCATCAGGGTCACATTGGGTCAATGTATCAGGATTAGCGATAACCACTTGAGTCTCACAAACCAGACGCCCACAACTGGGTAACATCCTCACCCCCTCTTGGGGGCTGGATACGGGAACAATCCGATTTTTTTCTAAGGCGGACGCATCCAGGATACACAGAACTGGCGGGGTGAGTAATGGCTTACTCGATACCAGCAGCGTATCTTCCGCTAATCCATACGCTGGAGCGAAGGCATTCCAGCGAAACCCGCATTGTTCAAAGGTTTCAAAGAACGCCTGCATCACTTTCGGGTTAATCGGTTCCGCCGCGTTTCCCGCCGCTTGCCAACTGCTCAAATCCAGTTTTGCCAGTTGTTTTGGTTTTGCCCGCCGCACGCACAAGTCGTAAGCAAAGTTCGGCGCTTGGCTATGAGTTGCCCGGTAATGAGAAATCGCCCCTAACCAGCGCATCGGTTGCTTAATAAACGAGAAGGGCGACATCACATAACAGGGCGTACCGTTATAAAGGGGTTGCACCATGCCTTGAACTAACCCGTAATCGTGGAAATAAGGCATCCAAGTCACGGTGGCGCTATCGGCATCGTAACCACAGGCTTCATTCAGATAGCCGGAATGGAACATCAGGTTATGGTGAGATAGCATCACTCCCTTGGGTGTGGAGGTAGACCCTGATGTGTACTGAAGATACGCTAGATCATCCCGACTGGTTTTGGGATCTTGCCAGGATTCAGCTAGATTCAGATCCACCTGTTCCGTATCCAGCCATTGCATTTGGTCGAATTCGGGAAAATCCTCCCGTCCATTCTCCAGTAAAGACAGGATTCGACCTGTGGTTAAACAAATCGAGGCTTGAGCATCCTGGACAATCGATCGCAGTCTGGGTAACGTGCGCTTCATCCGTCCCCCATCCGGAGGCGGTACCGGAATCGCGATAATTCCCCCATACAAACAGCCACAAAACGCAGCAATCACCTCTAATCCTTGGGGATACAGGAGTAACGCCCGTTCCCCTTGGCTACTATGCTGTTGCAGCCAAGCGCCAATCGCCCGGGCTAAACAGTCAAGTTCCGTGTATGTGAGTTCGGGTCCGTCTGGCTTGCCATCAACGAGAAACTTATAGGCTAATTTATCTGACTGCTGACGCGCCCTCCAGCGCAGCAATTCTGTCAGTGTCGAAAATTCAGCTAGGGAAACTGTAGAACTAGCAGGGTTTTGAACCATCTTTGATATAACCTTATCTAAGCAGTTGGCTGGGGCTAAGTCTAAGACCTTGTCGCCGCGATCGCTCCATCCATTCGTCGTCGGTGTTTGATTCGCCACCTTAGCTCAGCTACCCCGATCCGCACGCACATTTAACTCATCTTAAAAATTGATAACAAAACGTGACATAATTATTCTTCTTCCAGTGCTTTAGATCATTATGGCTTAATATTTATGAATGATACTAATTCTCTATAAAGTTTTGGTAAAGTTTTTATCGTCATTCGTCATTCGTCATTCGTCATTTGTAAATTCTTCCCCATCTCCCTCATCTCCCTCATCTCCCCCTGCCCCCTTTCACCTTACCTCAACGAATGAATGCCAATCTCCTGCAAACCCCCCATAGCGGCTATCACTGGGATGGAAGTAGTTCTCGCTTCTTTGAAGGGTGGTACTATCGAGTCACCTTACCCGATTGGGGTCAGACCTTTGGCTTCATGTATTCCATTGAAGATCCCATTGGCGGTCAACCCCACAGTGGTGGCTCGGCTCAAGTTTTGGGTCTTGAGGATGGCTACCTCTGCCGGACGTTTCCAGATGTTGAGCAATTTTGGGCATCTGCCTCATCATTAGCCCTAGGACATTGGGGTAAAACGGACTTAGCTATTCCCGCCAAATATCTAGATCCCCTAACCTTTGACAATCACATCCAGCAAGGGTATCAAGCCACCGCCACCTGGAATCAAGGTAAAATTAGCGATCCCGCCACGGGGGATTACTGTAATTGGCGCTATCAAATTCAACCCATCTATGGTTGGGCGAGTCGCGATGAGCCTCAGCAATCGACAGCCGGCTGGTTATCGTCCTTTCAGATATTTGAACCCGGTTGGCAGATTTTGATGGCTCATGGCTGGGCGACGGGTTGGATTGAGTGGAAGGGTCAACGCTACGAGTTTACCAATGCTCCGGCTTACGGCGAAAAAAACTGGGGGCGTTCGTTTCCGCAAAAGTGGTTTTGGCTCAATTGCAACAGTTTTGATCATGAACCAGACTTAGCACTCACGGCGGGGGGCGGTAGGCGAGGAGTGCTGTGGTGGATGGAATCCGCCGCGTTAATTGGTATCCATTATCAGGGTAAATTTTATGAATTTGTCCCCTGGAATTCAGAGGTGCGCTGGCAGATTCAACCGTGGGGAAGCTGGCAAATGCAAGCCCGTAATGCTGACTATGAGGTTGAGTTGACAAGTACGACAAATTTACCCGGTACTCCCCTCCGCGCCCCAACAGAACAGGGTTTAATCTTTATTTGCCGCGATACCATGCAGGGTGAGCTTACTCTGGAACTGCGCGATCGACGTGGGGGAACTACGAAAACGATTCTCAACGCCCATAGCTCAGTTTGCGGATTGGAAGTGGGTGGAGAACCTTGGGATCAGGTTTGGACAGGTGAGGCGAAATTGCCCTGGATTTCTTAGTAGCAGGGGAGCATGTAGAGACGTGCCATGGCACGTCTGGGAGCTGGGGGAGATGTGCCATGGCACGTCGTCTGTGTGTAGGGGCGGGTTTAGGGACTAATATTGATTGTTATCCCTAGCTTAGCTGCAAAACCCGCCCCGACCAAATGACTAGAGAGAAAGGATTGGGTATAATGGTTGAGTTGAAATGGGGCTGTGGCTCAGATGGATAGAGCAAGCGCCTCCTGAAAAATCGGGCACCGCCAGGGAAACCTGACGAGTGAATGTAGTCAAATTCAAGGAAGCCTAAGTCTGATCCCAGATACGGTAATCTTGAGCCAAGCCGATTCGTTTGAGTTTAAGTCAATCTGGCAAAACTCCACTCTAAAAACGAATCGGAAGGTGCAGAGACTGGTTTAAGGATACCAATAAAAGATGGACTACAATGTCTCATCGAAAGTAGAGCAACGCGGTATTCTGGCTGGACTGTTATTAGGTGATGGAAAAAGAAATCAAAACAATTTCTTTATCCAGAATTCATCCAAGCATGAGGAGTATCTCTTATTTAAAAAAGAGCTTCTCGAACAAATAACCGGAAAACCAGTCAGTCTCCGACGCTGGAGTACAAAAAAGGGCTATGACCAAATTCGCCTAGAACCCAAGTTAATTCCTCTGACAAGGGTCTTAGTTAAGAAGCTTTATCAAGCTGGAACCAAAACAATCACGCGAACGTTCCTGAATTTCTTAACCCCCCAGGGAATAGCGATTTGGTTTATGGATGATGGGTCTAAGTCCTTCCCAAAAAAAGACGGAAAGGTTCATGCTCTAACGCTTAAGCTGAATACTTATCTCTCTAAAGAACAAAATGAGATCATTGTTGCTTATTTTGCCGAGGTTTGGGGATTTAAGTGGGGTTTAAGTAAAGCCAAAAGCCTTTATCGTCTGCGAATGGGAACGAAGGAAGGAAAACGCTTTTTAGCGTTTATTCGTCCTTACATCCACGACAGTATGCTCTATAAAGTACAAACGTCCTTAAACAGAACGGCTACCACCTAAAGGCGATACGCCCAAGGTGAAGGGATAGTCCAGAGAGTGAGGAAACTCACACCAATCTGAAGCGCTAGGTCGCCGGTTCGAATCCGGCCAGTCCCGTCAGTAAGAGAATATCAGTAGACCGGAAAGTTTTCGGCTGAGATTGCTATGTAGAGACGCGCTATGGCGCGTCTGGAAGTTGGAGAGTATCAAATCTGTACGGACTAACAGAGGGTTAGAGTGGAAAGTTTTGAGGGGATCGTAGAACTTTTCCAGTAATGGATTGCATTGCGGTTAAGCGTACCTTTAGACTGGTATCTTGCGATGTAGGGGGATTTCCAGGTTCCGCCCAAACGAGCGCTCCTCCTTGACACCACCTGATTCATCTGTTTATTCATGCTTTTGAGGATTTCTGTGCGTCAACGGCGATACTTGTTTTCGCGATCGCGGCGCTCTAAGGTTAGATTACTGTCCTGGTTGATGCCGATTTTGGCGGTTTCGCTATTCTGTGGCTATAAGCAAATTCAAAGTTATTTGATCCAGCCGGAAGCTATTTTGGTTTTAGGGGGAGAAGAAGAACGAGAACTGTTTGCGGCGGATTTCGCCCAGCAGCACCCCGATCTTCATATATGGGTATCTTCCGGTAGTCCGTCTTGGTACACCGAAAAGGTATTCGCCAAAGCCGGAATTCCCCGTAACCACCTGCATATTGATCGCCGCGCTACCGATACGGTGACGAACTTTACGACGTTGGTGGATGAGTTGAAAGCCCAAGGAATCGATGGTGTCTATTTGATTACGGCAGATGATCACATGCTGCGGGCGCGGGTAATTGGTGAAATTGTGTTTGGCAGTCGCGGGATCACCCTTAAACCCGTCCCGGTGTCGTTAGGACGTGATCCGGAACCGATTGAGAAATCCCTGCGGGATGGTGCGAGGGCGTTATTGTGGGTGACGACTGGACATACTGGGGCGACTCTGGGTCAGACATCCAATTTCCTGAAAAA
Source organism: Coleofasciculus chthonoplastes PCC 7420 (assembly GCF_000155555.1). Taxonomy (GTDB): domain Bacteria; phylum Cyanobacteriota; class Cyanobacteriia; order Cyanobacteriales; family Coleofasciculaceae; genus Coleofasciculus; species Coleofasciculus chthonoplastes_A. The sequence goes on along the minus strand of NZ_DS989841.1, from coordinate 116,253 downwards.
ATAGAACTTATGAGAGTTCCTTTATCGGTGAGGAGGGCGGGTTTTGTTGTTCCTTTATCGGTGAGGAGGGCGGGTTTTGTTGTTCCTTTATCGGTGAGGAGGGCGGGTTTTGTTGTTCCTTTATCGGTGAAGAGGGCGGGTTTTGTTGTTCCTTTATCGGTGAGGAGGGCGGGTTTTGTTGTTCCTTTATCGGTGAGGAGCTGAATTTAATCCCTAAACCCGCCCCTACAATTGTCCCTAAACCCGCCCCTACAATTGTCCCTAAACCCGCCCCTACAATTGTCCCTAAACCCGCCCCTACAATTGTCCCTAAACCCGCCCCTACAATTGTCCCTAAACCCGCCCCTACAATTGTCCCTAAACCCGCCCCTACAAGGACTTGGTACAGACGTTCCATGGCACGTCTGGAACGTAACCGCTTATTGAGGTTAAACTCAGCAATGTTTTAGGCGGCGAGTTCTTGCACTAAAACATAGGGTTGTACAATCAAAGCTTGAAAACGTTTACTTTGATCGCTATTCCAATCGGCTAATTGATTCGCAAACGGTTTGTGAAGCTGTTGGTGACTAATCCAAGACTGGACAGACAATGTATCATCATTCGCGATCGCGACTCCAACATCCAGTAGATCTAACTCTGGCTTCACCACAATCACAACATCTCGTTTAGCGTGAGGAACCAGCCAATCCCAGGCGGCTTCATCGACAGATTGGGCGAGTTCTGCTTTTAAATCTTGCATGAGTTATCGAAGGACTTATGACAAAGGACAAAGGACGAATGACTAATGACTAATGACTAATAGACATCGCCGCATCCAAATGTTTTATTAATGTACCTTGAGGTAAAGACCCTTGTAAATGACTCCAAGGCAATATTTGCTCTGTTGACCAATTGTCATGTACATAAAAATCCAATTCTGGCAACTTGCCTTTTAACTGCTTGAACGCCCGCCGAAAACTGCCCACAGAATCGCCATAATGCCGCGTTAATTCCAATAACTCTGACAATCGGCGATCGCCTCTAGATATTAGCGCCTGAATTACTGACCAGTTATAGCTTTCCGGGCGAAAGTCAATCCCCTGCGATCGCAAGGCTTTCTGCAAATACTTCAACCGTTTCTGGGCGGCGGGATTCACGCCAAACCATTGAAAGGGGGTATGGGCTTTGGGAACAAACGTACTACATCCCAGGGTTAAGCGTAAACCTGGGGCGGCTTTTTTGATCGCCTTCATCATGGCTACCGTCTGTTCCACATCAGACATCTCTTCTCCGGGAACACCCACCATCCCATACAGCTTGAGTGCCTTTAATCCCCCAGCCTTGGCATTAATTGCCGCTTGAATAATCTCCTGATTATTCAATTTCTTATTAATAATTTGCCGTAATCGTTCCGAACCACTTTCCACGGCAATAGTAATTGATCGCGTGTCCCGTTTCGACAAGGTTTCGGCTAGCTTGGGCGTAACCGTATTGGTTCGCACTGAGGCAATACTCAAGCGGACATCATCATAGTCCGGTTGTGCCAGATAATCCAGCAATACCTCAAACTCTGGATGTTGAGTCACCGACGCCCCCAGTAAGCCAATCCGCTTAGTTACCGTCAATCCGCGTTCAATCGCTGGAATCAACGAATCCGTTGCACTCGGCGTGCGAAAGGGCAAGGTTAAATAACTGGCTAAACAAAAGCGGCACATTTCTGGGCAACTGCGTACCACTTCCACCATGTAAATATTTTCCCAAGCGGCTTTTTCGGTGACTACGGTGGAGGCGGATAGAGTATTGCCGCGATAGGTTTGCTTGGTGACGGTGGCGGGAATCTGGGAATCGACGGGTTGAATCGATGCGATCGCGCCTGTTTGATCCTGATAGGTTATGGTATACAGACTGGGAACATATATCCCTGGAACTTGGGCTAAACGCCGCAATTTCTCGGTTCTATCGGCGTGGTGAACCTGTTTATAAGCGTCAATGAAATCCCCTAATAGGGTTTCCCCATCCCCTAACAAAATCAGATCAAAGAAATCAGCGAAAGGTTCAGGATTTGCGGTGAGTACGGGTCCGCCACCAAACACGAGGGGATGGTGATCCTCTCGTTGTGCGGATCGTACCGGAATCTCTAAGGATTCTAGGAGGGTCAATATGTTGACATAATCGAGTTCCCATGATAAAGAAAAGCCGAGTAATTCGGCTTTTCTGGGCAACGGTTCATGGCAATCGGTAAACAAGCGACTTACTTGTAAGTCAGATCGCGATGCTAGGGTTGCCCAAACCACCTGGTAGCCTAGGCTGGTGATGCCTACGGTGTAGTCATTGGGAAAGGCAAAGATGGTGGGGATGGCATCGGTTTCCGGGGTAGTCGGTGTAAAGAGTAGGCGTTCAGCGGTAAAGGCAGAAGCAGTCACAAGCAGCGTTTGAGGCAATGAGGTTTGTGCCTTTCTATTGTAAGAATCTGGCACACTGATTTCACGGATTTTTGAAGATGGTAAGGGTGGGGCGTTGGGGGGTTAATAGCACTGATTTCACAGAAGCGTTAGTTCTGGGGAGGCAAAAGAGAAAAAGATGATTGTGGGGAAATTAGTTAGTTGTCTGTGTGAATCTGTGTCCCTCACGATTTAGCTCTGTTCGCCGGAAGCCCCACACCATACCTGTACCCAGGTTGGTGTCGGGATGGATAGGCGGGTCATTGTCGGTACAGAAATGACCAATAAATTAATCGGGTGAGTAGAGACGCGCCATGGCGCGTCTCTAAAATGGTGCCGAACGTCCTAATCGATGTGTCTATTGCTATACCTCTTTAAGTGCGATCGCCTTATGGTGTCCAAACTTGCCCCCAATCCCAGTATCCCTGGGTACGGTGGGATTTTTTCAATAGTTGAGATACAATTTGAGCGCTGGAGTGACTTAAACCGTTTAAAAAGAAAAAATGATAATCATTGACAAACAAAATCGATTGAACCCCTGGGACACCTCAACGCCAACGAAACCGATGCTAGGATGACGCTAGATTGCCAAGTCTTACGCATCGGGATTCTACTGAGAAGGAAGCTTGGCTTCATCCATCCGGCAAATTGTGATCCCAAGCCCTAAAATAAGCAAAAGGTCATGGCGGCTTGTGGTTTAATTGAGGAGTTCAAGTGTCAAATTCTATCCCAAAGCACGAAGATCCATCAAGTCAGTTGAATTCGGAGGCAGTAACGGAACAAAAAACCCAGGCTGCCTCAGAGGATCAGATTCAACCAGACTCCCAGCCAAAACCGTCACCACGCTTGGGTCTGGCAAGACGATGCCGCCGGGGTGTAACGGTGACGATGAATGGGATCAAGGGAATCCCGAGTACCCTGGTTAAGTCATTTGTCGGACCCCCTCCTATCTATCGTCGGCGTAAGTTTTGGGTGGGGATAGGAATGGTGGGGATCAGTGGCGGTGCGATCGCCTTCGGTTTGGGTTGGCAAGCCCTGGAAGAAACTTTACCGGAGTCCACAGATGATGTGCTGACCTATATCCGGGATGAGACGATTACCGTAAAAGCCGCCGATGGTACGATTCTCCAGCAAATTGGACCTGCGACCCACGATAATCTAAAAATATGGGAAATTCCCGACAAGCTGAAACAAGCATTTATTTCGATTGAAGACCAACGCTTTGAAAATCATAGTGGACTGGATTACCAAGGGATTGTCCGGGCGGCGTTCTCGAATCTGTTAGCCAGAGATGTGGTGGAAGGCGGTAGCACGATTACCCAGCAGTTGGCACGGATTGTCTATTTTGATCAGCAACAAACCCTAGGTCGCAAGCTCAAAGAAATGCGGATGGCGCAAAAAATTGAGCAGGATTTGGAGAAAGATCAAATCTTGGAGCGCTATTTGAATCTGGTGTATTTGGGGTCTGGGGCGTATGGCGTCGCGGATGCGGCTTGGGTGTATTTTAGTAAACCCGTCACAGAATTGACTTTAGCGGAGATGGCAACCTTGGCAGCCTTGCCACCCGCACCGAGCGAGTATTCTCCCTTTATTAACAAAAAAATAGCCCAAGAGCGGCGGAATGTGGTGCTACGCCGGATGCAGAAAAATGGGTATATTACCGAAGGGGAAGCAGACGCCGCGATCGCGACTCCTCTCCGGACAAAGCGCAGCAACCCGAAGCGTTTAGATCGACAGGCGTCTTATTTTACGGAATATATTCAACAAGAACTGCCGAAATACGTTCCCCCCGATGTTTTAGGCAAAAAGGGATTGATTGTGGAAACAACCCTCAATCCGCAGTGGCAAGTAGCCGCAGAAGCAGCGGTGGCAGAGACAATCGAAACCTATGGCAAATACCAACGGTTTGAACAAGCCGCATTAGTGGCAATTGATCCGCGTAATGGTCAAATCAAAGCTATGGTTGGGGGTAAGGAGTTCTTAGATCAGCAATTTAACCGCGTCACCCAGGCACAACGCCAACCAGGTTCGACATTTAAAACATTTGTTTACACAACCGCGATCGCGGCAGGTTTCTCTCCTTATCAAAGTTATCAGGATGCCCCCTTTGTCGTTGATGGTTATGAACCCAAGAACTATAGTGAAAACTTTCGCGGTTGGACTTCGATTCGGGATGCTCTGACCAATTCAGTGAACATTGTGGCAGTGAAAACCTTAATCAAGGTGGGTTGGGACCCAGTGGTGGAAATTGCCGAGAAAATGGGTATTGAATCGACCCTCAACAAAACCTATTCCTTGGCATTGGGGGCGTCAGAAGTGAATTTACTGGAGTTGACCAGTGCTTATGGCACGTTAGCCACTCAAGGCGTACATGTCCAACCCCATGGAATTCGCCGTATTCTGGATCGACAGGGTAAGGTGATTTATCGAGAACAGATCCAACGCGATCGCGCCATTGACGAAGACACCGCCGCCATTATGACCTGGATGCTTCGCAATGTGGTCACGTCTGGAACAGGGGGAAACGCTCAGTTACGCGATCGCGCCGTAGCGGGCAAAACAGGCACTTCAGACGAAGCCCGTGACCTCTGGTTCATCGGGTACATTCCCCAACTGGTGACTGGCGTTTGGCTGGGTAATGATGATAATAAACCGACTTGGGGAGCAAGTAGCACCGCCGCGATCGCTTGGCGCGATTTTATGGAAGAAGCCGTCGAAAATATGAGGGCGGAAGACTTTCCGGATCGACCGGATAAACTCGATGGTCGAGAAGGGACGATTGAAGCCAAGCCAATCGAGCCGAAAAAAACCTATACCAAGAAGACAAACCAGACTCACTCTAGCAGAAGACGGACAAGCCGCCGCGCTTCGACCACCAGACGCTCAACCTCTCGTTCCACCAGTCGTAGTTATTCCCCACGACGTTCAACCAGCAGCAGAAGCAGTGGTGGAAGTAGTCGCAGTAACACTAGGAGCCAACCTGCACCCGCCCGTTCCTCCCGTCGCCAAGCCCCGGTTCGCAACACAGCGCCCAGCAACCCACCACCCAGACGGTCAGCACCTGCACCTGCACCCAAACCCGCTCCACCAGCCCCAGCACCCGCCCCAGCTCAACCTGCAGCGGTTTCGGCTCCGCCAGCCCCAGCACCCGCCCCAGCGCCTGTAGCACCGCCCCCAGCGCCTCCAGCCTCGCGCAAAGCTGCACCTGAACCCGCTCCGGCGGCACCTGCACCTGCACCAGCACCTGCACCAGTCACTGCTCCTCCTGCGTCTGAGGAGTAAGGTTTTGACCCTTGCCAACCTTCAAGGGAACCTGATTTGTAGGGGCGGGTTTAGGGACTTTCGTTTCACTATTGACGATAACGTTGGTTCAAAACCCGCCCTCATATCCCTCATATCCCTCATCTTCCCCATCTCCCCAACATCTTTGTCAGGGCAATTCGGTCTCAGGGGTGATAGATTCTCCTGAAAGTTTTGATAGGATAGCCAAAATAGGATAAGGAGTGAATCTATGTATTTGAATTTATTGATGGAAGCAGGAGCAGCTCAAGCATCTGAATTTCCATTCTCGTTTACATTGGTCTATGTGATCGGCTTTATCGCCGCTGTTGTCCTTGGCTCTATCGCCTGGTATAACTCCAAGCGTCCAGCCGGTTGGGAAAATAAAGAGCGTCCTGACATTGTACCCAAGGTTGATACGCCAGAGAATTCCAGCCAACAGAAATAAAGGCTAAACTTTAAATTGGGAGGGGTCTACCACAAAGATGTATTCGATAATACATAGGTTTGACAATCTCTCCCCCGCTCCCCTACACCTGGAACCCCTCCGCACCTAGAGTCCTCATCAATCTGGAAGCACCGCATGGTCATTATTTCGCAAACGCCTCAGTAGCCAATCGAATCGGGCTTGGGCAAGGGGTACATTATCAACGACTTCTTGGGATAACTCTTCAGTCTCATTCTCGTCCTTAAGCCAATCGGTTTTGGCATAACCCAGATATCGCACCGTACCCCGTAATCGAGTAGACAGAAAAATCGCGATCGCACGATAGAAGCGTGAGGCAAATCCTTCGTCTTTTTGCAGTTTTTCCAGGAGATGATGACGCGGAATGGATAAAATCAGAGAGGGTTCCACCGCCTGAACCGTAGCTGAGGGAGGACGAGTATCGGCAAAAGACATTTCCCCGACAACCGCACCACTGGTTAATCGAGCGATTGTCTTGCCTTGCAAGGCTGAAACTGATACCGATAACGTTCCTTCTAGCAGAATCAGCAGGGTATCGATGGGTTTACCTTCCTCAATTAGGATGATTCCTGGGGTAACTTCCTTTCGGTGTCCCACAGCGAGCATCCAATCCATGTCATCGTCATTTAGTTCACCGAGTAAAAAAAATACTTTTTTCATCGTTATTTGTCATTTGTCATTTGTTATTCGTTATTCGTTATTGGTAGTACTCGCCTCTATCCCAGCAAGCTACATCTGTTGTCGTTGGCAAGGATTTGAGAAATATTTACAGAACGTAATCATAAGTGCATAACCTAAAGCCAATCAGAGATAGGTGAATTTATCAACCACTGTCTATCCCAGAACGGCGATGGGTGAGAACCTGCCGGATTGGTTAAAATTATAGCTTTTGCTAAAAGCAAGATCGCTCTTTCTGTAGTTGTCTGTCAGAATTCCCGGTGCAGGGAAACGTCAGCCCCCCCATACCCGTCTTGCTCGATCATAATAGACCGATTTAAGGGAAGCATTGCATTATGCCGAAACTCAAGCGCCGTCATTTTCTCCAAATAGCCGGATCAACTCTCGCTACGGTGGGTTTGAGCCAATTGGATTTAATCCGCCAAGCCAATCGCTACGCCCAAGTTCTTGCCCAAAGCACTCCCCGTAAATTGGCACTATTGGTTGGCGTGAATAATTATCCCGCCCCTATCCCCACATTACAGGGATGTTTAACCGATGTGGAGTTGCAGTATGAATTGTTGGTGCGACGCTTTGGGTTTAATCCCCACGATATTCTCAGGGTGACGGATGAAACCCCGATTAAACCCACCCGTCAAGGCATTATCGACGCCGTGGAAACCCATTTAATTCAACAGGCAAAACCGGGAGATGTGGTGGTTTTTCACTACTCTGGACATGGTTCACGAGTGATTGACCCCAACCCAATTAACCCGGATGGTTTGAATAGCACCATAGTTCCCAATAACCGTCAGATTGAAACCGGACAAGAGGCGGGGAAGGTGCGGGATATTATGGGCAGAACTCTGTTTTTGTGGATGTCCGCCTTGGACACCGAAAACGTTACCGTAGTCATGGATAGCTGCCATTCTGGGGGAGGATTGCGGGGAAACTTTTTAGTTAGGGCGGTTCCATCTCGCCAGGGGGGTGGGGATGATCAAGCCAGTCAGGAGGAGTTTGAGTATCAGCAGCAGTGGTTATCGCGGTTGAATTTAACCCCAGAACAATTTCAGCAACGGCGTCAGGGGATTGCTAAGGGTGTGGCGTTGGGTTCAGCAGCGCGGAACCAATTGGCGACGGATGCACCATTCGGGGATTTTCATGCGGGGGCGTTTACCTATTTGCTGACGCGATATCTTTGGCAACAACCGATGAGTGAACCTTTGAGTACGGTATTTGTGAATTTGGCGCGGAGTACCAAGGATGTGGCGAATTCTTCGGGTATTGTCCAAGATCCAGTTTATGAAGTGAAGCCAGGGAGCGATCGCGAACAGGAACCGATTTACTTTTTGAACGCTTCAACCCCAGCCGCCGAAGCTGTGGTACGAAACATAGAGGGCGATCGCGTGGAGTTTTGGTTGGGGGGAGTCTCGTCTCAAAGCTTGGATGCGTTTCAAGAGGGGGCGATTTTTACGCTAATGAATCAACAGGGACAAGTTCAGGGGGAAGTCGAACAAACCGCGCGGGTTGGTTTAGTGGGGTATGGGAGAATGCGATCGCAGGGGCGGGCGATTCCCGGAGAGGGGATGTTAATGCGGGAACGAGTGCGGGGAGTTCCGGCTGATTTAAGCTTACGAGTGGGACTTCATTCCTCACTGGGAGAGGATATTTCAGCCGCCCGTACCGCCCTACAGTCGGTGAGTCGGGTAACGGTGGTGCCAATGAATCAAGAGGCTGTGGTGGATTATATTATCGGACGGATGACGAATGAGGCTATCCCCCAGGCGCAACACCAAGGGATGAACCCATTACCCCCCGTGGGCAGTTTAGGGGTATTTACGGCGGGATTAATTCCGGTTCCCGATTCCTTTGGCATGTTGGGAGAGTCAGTAACAACAGGTATAAATCGCCTGCGCCCCCGTTTAAAGGCATTACTGGCGGGGCGGATATTGCATCTGGTTCTCAACAGCAATACCTCTAACTTAAATGTGGCGATGACGATTCAGCCTGTGGCGGGCGGCGGATTAGGGATTCGGGCGGGGAGTCGGGCGGCGGAAAATGCCGGGGTGATTCCCACAACCATCGCCAAGACTAGCTTTAAACAAAACACGGAAATTCAGGTGGAGGTACAAAACCACGAGAGTCAAGCCATCTATGTGGGAGTGTTAGCGATCGGTTCTAATGGGGATATTGTCGTGTTATTTCCCTATTGGGATGCCCCAGAAGATGCGGCATTAGTCACACCCGGACAGCATTTAATTATACCGCCTCCAAGTAACCCACCCACGGAAGATGATTTTCACTTTATTTTAGACGGAGTTGGTTTTGTGGAACTATTAGTATTAGCCAGTACAGAACCTTTGCGGGATGCGCTGAAGGGCGTGCAGAAAATTGCCCGAACCGTGAAAGCCGATTCTCGTCAACCCTTACTGTTAGCTGAAGATGAACCCGTGGAAGTAATGGAAGCATTTGTCAATGATTTGGATCGCCACTCCCGTGGGGCTGGAATTAAAATTTCACGCGGGATTCGTGGCGTAGACACCCAGAAGCTAGCGGCATTTTCAGCAATGATTGAGGTGATTGAGTGAATTAAAAGCTTAGAAGAGTAATGCTGATTATCAACTCTAAACCCAAACCGTAAAAACATAAATAAAATAGGCTAAATAAGAAACCCCAATTAGCCCGACGCTAATTCGACCTGTCATCGATTGATAACTTTGGACTAGCACAACACAGCTTATAATAACAGCGAGAATTTCCACAATTGTGACTATAGTGCCATAATGATTCGGGTCCCAATACGAAACCGGACTCTGGAACCGCCAATTGGAGAATGGGAAAAAATGCCGATGGGCATCATTATGATGCAGAGGAAAATCACCGACAATATGTAAAAACATGCTGGAGAAAAAGACTATACCAATCTGGGAACCCAACCAGCCTGTAAGAACTAAGCCAAAGACAATGAGGGGAATAGAATTGAAAACATCAATAAAATTTTGCCAACTTTCTTGGTGATACGCTTCTCGCCAAATTATTACTTCGGGTGTCCCCTTAATTACTTTTTCCACAAAGTAAAACACAAACATCGGGGCATCAGGGAGTAATGCACCGATGATGACTGGAGTAAGAATAGTGGAAGTATCCTGGCGTCCTAGGCATAGCATATTAATAATGATGTGGGCTGGGGTATTCATGGTAGACAGAGTAGAAAACGCTTTGAGCAAGCCCTAATTACTTTATTGTAATTGTAGGGTGGGTTAGGCGGATATTTAATCAGAGAAATAACCGTTAAATGTTCTATCCGCCGTAACCCACCAGACCCTTCTCTGTCTGATATTAAATCCGGTAGCATGGAATTTTTTTAACGCAGAGGAACGCAGAGGTAAGCGCAGAGGGACGCAGAGTTTTCGTCAGAAAAAACCTGGATATGAGCAAACCGAATACACTTTTTGACTGATACAGCAGAGTAATGGGGTTTAAGTCATGGAAAAATTGTTCCCTGTTTTCTGTTTCCTTTCTTGACATTACTCACAGTAATTGTAGGGTGGGTTAGGCGGATATTTAATCAGAGAAATAACCGTTAAATGTTCTATCCGCCGTAACCCACCAGACCCAAACCGTTCCCTGTTCCCTGTTCCCTGTTCCCTGTTCCCTGTTCCCTGTTTCCTGTTTCCTTTCTTGACGTTACTCACAGTTCACTATTTCAGTTTTACGGTTAAATTGAACAGGTAAATCGGATTGTTCTACCGTAACTAAGTGATACGGTTGAGTGATTGCCATTGTCGTCAGACAGTTCTGTCCAGGTTGCTGTTCTACAGCGTTAATCACCAGTTTATCATCTTTCATGAGAATATCTTTAATTTCAACACTATAGCCACCACTGGGTTTATTCCCTAGTCCAACTCCAATCACCATGTTTTCAGTAAAGTCAACATCAAGAGAGGATGGTGTTGGTATATCAATTGAATGAAGATTCGCCCAAAATTGCTCCCATGTCGCTTGATCGCGAATTATTGTCTCAAAGGGTTCTTCTAGTCCACTATTCCAGCTTTTTTCTAAGGTGTTAAACGCAACAGTATTGGATGGGGTTTCTGGGTATTCTAACATCCTTAAATCCTCTTGGGCTTGGCTTAATAGTTTTGTGCCACTACATAGGGATGTGGTTAAGCGATTATCTGAACGTGAGGCATAGACGAGGTAAGATTCTCCTTCAGTAAAATTGAAACCGCAACTCGCACTGGAATCAGATGTCATCACCATTAATCGGCGTCTTTCTTGTCCTTTCCAAACTTCGGACACTTCAAACATGACTCGTTTTTGCGGAAACGAAAATTGGGGACGTTGGTGAGTCCGACGAGGAGTGATCACATTAACGACTCGACCCGAAAAGACAGCATTAGCCGATTCAAAATGTTGCTCAGGCGTAGCTCGCATACAACTACAAGCTTGAGCCGATTCTGCCGATATGATAAATAGGCTGGCGGCAATCATGAGTAGTTTTTTCATTGATAAAAATCCTAATTTCCAGACTTCCCCTTTGACCTCTTGTCCTAATAAAATGTTCCATGTCTCATGAATTAAAAAAAGGTTTTATCATAGAGATAAGATGAGTAAGCGAGATGATCAGTATCTGTGATATCCTCGGCTAAAGTAACCCCTCTAGTCAATAATCCCGATCGCCTAGAACGTCGCCTGAAAGAAATCCCGGCTGAACCTGGGGTTTATCTAATGCGTGACGGGAGCGATCGCATCCTCTATATTGGTAAATCAAAAAAGCTGCGATCGCGCGTTCGTTCCTATTTCCGTAACACCCAACCCCTGAGTCCCCGTATCGCCATGATGGTGCGTCAGGTGGTGGAGATTGAGTTTATTGTTACCGATACGGAAGCCGAATCTCTAGCATTAGAAGCCAATTTAGTCAAGCAGCATCAGCCGTATTTTAATGTGCTGCTCAAAGATGATAAGAAATATCCCTATATTTGTATTACTTGGTCAGAAGACTATCCGCGTATCTTTATTACCCGCAAGCGCAACCTGAGAAAGGAAAAGGATCGCTATTATGGTCCCTACGTCGATGTCGGCTTGCTGCGAAGTACATTACACCTACTCAAGCAGATTTTCCCCCAACGTCAACGTCCTCGTCCTTTGTTTAAAGACCGCCCTTGTCTTAACTATGATATTGGGCGTTGTCCTGGGGTTTGTCAACAGCTTGTTTCACCGCAGGAGTATCGCCAGATGGTGCAAAAAATGGCGATGGTGTTTCAGGGGCGAACAGGGGAACTGATTGATATTCTATCCAAAAATATGGAACAAGCGGCGGAATCGCTGAACTTTGAGTTAGCCGCGAAAATTCGGGATCAGATTAAAGGGTTGAACGCCCTCAGTGCTGACCAAAAAGTTGCCCTACCCGATGATACCGTATCACGGGATGCGATCTCGCTGGCGGCAGATGCTAATCATGCTTGTATTCAATTATTCCAGATTCGTGCAGGTCGATTAGTCGGACGATTGGGATTTTTCGCTGAAGTTCCATCAGGGGGAATTGAACTAGGGGCAATTTTACAACGGGTATTAGAAGACCATTATCAAACCGTTGACGCGGTAGAAATTCCTAGTGAAATTTTAGTCCAGCATCAGTTAACCGACACCGAGTTATTGGCAGAATGGTTAAGTGAACGGAAAGGGCGCAAAGTTACTATTTTAGTTCCCCAACGCCAAACCAAAGCTGAATTAATTGAAATGGTGGAACGGAATGCGAAGTATGAGTTGGAACGGACGCAGAAATTCGCTGACCGCAATAGCCAAGCGATGCACGATTTAGCCGCAATTTTGGATTTATCCGATTTACCCCATCGGATTGAAGGGTATGATATTTCTCACATTCAGGGGGCGAATCCAGTAGCGTCTCAGGTGGTATTTATTAATGGGACGCCAGCGAAACAACATTATCGTCACTATAAGATAAAAAATCCGACAGTAACGATTGGTCATTCCGATGATTTTGCCAGTTTAGCAGAAGTCATTCGTCGCCGTTTTCGCAAATATAAAGATGTAGGGGCGGGTTTGACCGATACCATTTCGCCACAAACCGATAACCTAACTAAACCCGCCCTTTCCAACCACCAGGAAAACCCCGATGTAGGGGCGGGTTTGACCGATACCATTTCGCCACAAACCCATAACCTAACTAAACCCGCCCTTTCCAGAGAACAGGGAATCTCTAATGATTTCCCGGATTTAATTATGATTGATGGTGGTAAAGGACAACTCTCCGCCGTGGTTGCAGTATTACAGGATATGAACCTGTTAGATAAAGTCCGAGTGGTGAGTTTAGCCAAGCAACGGGAGGAAATTTTTCTCCCTGGTGAATCCCTTCCCCTCCCCACCGACGCTGAACAACCGGGGGTGCAATTATTGCGGCGTTTACGTGATGAGGCGCATCGTTTCGCCGTAAGTTTCCATCGCCAGCAACGCAGTAATACATTACGCCGTTCTCGCTTAGATGAGATTCCCGGATTAGGATTTGCGCGTCAAAAACAGCTATTGGCACATTTTCGTTCTATTGATTATATTCGAGAAGCATCGGTACAACAGCTTGCTGAAGTTCCGGGAATAGGTTCGCGTTTAGCCGAAGATATTTATACCTATTTTCACCCATGAGAATTAAATCTCCTACGACTCACCCCTCTGGCATCTGGTTGCTGTGGGGGGTGATTGGTTTAGAAGTTAGTCTGGGATTGATTTATCTGTGGGGGATTGTGGTGAGGGGAAAGGCGTATCCCCTACTTACCAGCTTTTGTATCCGACAAACTTGCCTCAATAGTCTGCAAAATCCGATCCAAATCTTGCCCGGAAACATAATCTATAATACCTGTCCAGAATGTCCCCGTGCCTACGGCTCCAGGAAGCAGATCGGAAGCGTCGTAGCGGATGAGTTCATCGTCAGATAATAAGAGTTTAGCTTGACGCTTGGTCACCTCATCGGGGTAAACCTCTAAACTCACCTGTTTGTGGGGTGAGATTGACCCTTTGATTCCAGCTAAAATTTCATGGGGTTCCACAGAAATCAAATACTCCATTAACTGCCGTGCTTCTGGAGTATCATTAAACATGCCGATGATTTGCCCTCCCACTAACAACGGCACACCTAAGTCTGGATCAATACTGGGAAGTATAAAAATATCAACATCCTCTCCCAACACAACATCATCGGGGAAAAACGAGGAGATAAACGTGGCTTGGTGATGCAGATAACATCCAGGCGGTTGCTCGAAAAGTGGCTTGGGTGAATCCCCAAAGAAAATACTCTGAATACCCGTTTTACCGCCAACAACATAGTCAGGATTTAAAGCAATCGTACCAAATTTTTCAAAGGCGTTCTTAACGGCTGGATGAGTGAAGGGAATTTCGTGGTTCACCCATTGATCATAAACCTCGGGTTCCACGGTTCGCAGCATGATATCCTCGATCCAGTCGGTTCCCACCCAACCCGTTGCCTCACCACTACCAAAACCAATACACCAAGGAACGCCTCCATCTGCCACAATTTGGTCAGACAGTACCATCATTTCATCCCAGGTTTTGGGGACTTGATACCCCTTTTCGGCAAAGGCGGCTGGGCTATACCAGACTAAACTTTTCAGGTAGATTCGATACCAGATACCGTAGAGGGTATCATCAACCCGCGCTAAGTTGAGCCAGTTCTGAGAAAAGGCTTCTGACAATTGGGTGGACGACAAAATTTGCTCAATGGGTATCAGTTTCCCATCTCTGGCAAAGTTTGCCATTAAACCAGGTTGGGGGAACAGGGCGAGATCCGGCGGATTTCCAGCGTCAACCCGCACGGGTAACACCGTGGTGAACGCATCCGTTCCCTCATACTTGACCTTTATCCCCGTCGCCTCGGTAAAGGGGGCTACCACTTGTTGCACTTCTTGAATTCCTTTCCCGGTTAGCGTACCCATGAGTGTCACGGTTTTGCTTGACTGTTCTCCCGGAAGACTGCAAGCGGTTAAGAGTATCAATAAACTCAGGCATAAACAGGTCAGCTTTCCGATTTTTGGGATGAACATCCGTTCTTTCTACTCCAGGGACGCAATGCAAAAATTTTATTTTACTGTGAAAATAGCTTAATGATGGGAACAGTTATCAATCATTCATCTGCGTGTACTCAACCCTAGAAGAGAAATATCAACGTTTGCGGAAAGAACTGATTGGTGGTGGGCTTGCCCTCTTGGGAGTCGCTCTCATTGGTACGCTATGGTACAAACTGGTGGAAGGGTGGTCATGGTCAGATGCTGCCTACATGACGATCATTACTCTGGCGACGGTTGGTTATGGCGAGACAAATCCTCTGGGCGATCGCGGACGCCTGTTCACCATTTCCCTGATTTTAATGGGTCTTATCGCCATTGGTTATATTGTCAATCGCTTTACAGAAGCCCTGATTCAAGGGTACTTTCAACAAGGAATTCGACTGAGGCAACGACGACGCTTGATTGATACCTTAACCAACCACTATATCCTCTGCGGCTTTGGTCGTACAGGGCGTCAGATTGCCCTAGAATTTAAGGCTGAGGGGATTCCGTTTGTCACGATCGACTCTCAAGCTGATCAGATAGAAGAGGCGCGAGAGTTGGGTTACATTGTTGTCCAAGGAGATGCGACTTTAGATAGTACCCTACATGCGGTGAGTATCGACAAGGCAATTTGTTTGGTGGCGGCGTTACCCTCTGATGCAGAAAATCTGTATACCATCCTCTCTGCCAAAACCCTCAATCCAAAAATCCGTGCCATTGCCCGGGCGAGTTCGGAAGACGCCTTGAAAAAGCTTCAACGTGCGGGTGCAGATGCAGTGGTGTCTCCCTACATCACCGGGGGTAAGCGCATGGCATCAGCTGCTCTGAGACCTCAGGTGATGGACTTTGTCGATGGGATTATCACCGGGGCTGATCGTTCATTTTACATGGAAGAGTTTCTGATTGACCCCTCAAGCTGTCCTTTGATCGGAAAAACCCTACGGGAAGCCCATTTGCGATCGCAAACCGGGGCATTAGTTTTAGCAATTCGCCGCGCCGATGGCAATCTGATTGCTGGACCTAATGGTGAAACCCTCCTACTCTCTGGAGATGTACTCATCTGCATGGGGACAGCCGAACAAATTCGCCTACTTAACCGTGTCCTCAGTCCCCTGCGTTCTCACTGGGTACGACGACCTAAGCATGGTTAAGGAGGTTGGTACAATATAGCACTACGAGGATACGTTAGGACATCAGTTTTGTGCTGTTTTCCTAGTTGCTTAATAGCTTTAAGTCTACCGTTGCTTCCTTTTTTGCGGCGTGAAACCCGCTTTTGAATAACCCGTAGCCGCTTTTGAGCTTTACGGTAATGCTGAGTAATATAAACAACTTTACCTTCAGAAGTCGTTAAAAACTCCTTCAGCCCCATATCAATCCCAGCGATTTTATCTGGGTTGAAGTCAGGCTTAATTTCTGGGACTGTTTTATCTTCCAGAGAAAGCGTCAAATAGTAACCATCGACTTTCTTGGTGACGGAAGCCGTCTTGATTTTAAACCCGTCAGGAATAGTCCGATGTAGGACGACTTTAATTTTTCCGAGTTTTGGTAAATCAATAAACTTGCCCTGTAAACACCCCTCTTTCATTTGAGGATAGGTAAAAGTGCGATAACGGTTACGAGCCTTAAACCGAGGTTTACCACTTCTTTTGTCGTTGCTATCCTTCTTGAGAAAACGGTCAAATGTCACCTTAACACGCTTGACTACATCTTGAAGGACTTGAGAATGAATTTCGCCGTACCAAGGGTGTGTCTTTTTGAGATGCGGTAAGGTTTTCTTTTGACTGTAATAGTCTGGATTGTCTCTCAGTTCTGGCAGATGACAAACAAGAGGACAGGCGTTAACAGGAGAACGATTTTGCTCATACCAGTTGAACCTATCCGCCAACAAATAGTTATACTGAGCGCACAACATTGACAGCCATCTGCCTAGCTTTGTGGCTTGGTGCTTTGTTGGACGTAATCGGTACTGGTAAGCTATTCTCACTTGCCTTTCAATTGGTATTACTATTACAGTATATACCAATTGAACGATTTTTACCGGATGAAAGTGGAATGGGTCTTACTTTATCGCCTCTTGCGGCGGCGTAACTGTGTCGGCATTAAAGAAATATATCGAGGGTCAAGACTCACCAGATTAATTGGTTGCTTGGTGTTCCTACAGCAACCCGCCTATCCATCCCAACGCCATCAGACTTTTGTTGGTGTGTTGACATGATAATGTATTCAAAATAACGTCGCGGGCGACAGCTTTCACAACATTGATACTGACAGAATTACCCAACTGATAGTACGCTTTATCATCGTTACTATGCAAAATAAACTCATCGGGAAATCCCTGGAGACGTGCGGCTTCTCGCGGTGTTATTCTCCGAACCCGATCATTGTGATAAATTCCTAATCGATTGGCATCGCTAGCAACCAACGTGACTGATATTTTTCGGGGATCTAAAAACTTGTAAACTTCAAAGGAGAAGTTCCCTGATACAGGTTTGTATTTACCATCAACAATTTGTAAATATTTTTTAGCCACGAGTGAGTCAAGAATTTGTTCTAAATGGGGATAATTAAAAAAGCTAGCGATTTGCTCTCGACTAAGCAACTTACCATCTTGATTACGACCGAATTCTTTATTCCGACGCTTCAAAATAAAACGATTCATTAACTCAATTTCTTCTGGACTACATTTTCCCCGTAAACCCAGTTCCCAGGAGTGCAGAGAATTTCCGCCACGATAATCAATCAGCCGCCGACCATGCAATTGATTCAAATTATTGTTTAATCGATTTTTTAGAGCTTCAACAAACTCCGGGGAACAATCATATTTAGAATCAGGATTATCTTCTAATATATCAGCCACGGCAACAGGTTGGGTCAAGGGATTAAATAAGGATAGCTGCTGACAATTATAGGAATGGGAATCGGGCGGACCTAAATCAGAAATCAACTCAAATTTTGGCGAAGCACCTAAAATCCCGACCATGTACAGGCGAACCCGGTTTTGCGGTAATCCAAAATGAGCACTGTTTAGGAGAAATGTATCAAAGCTATAGCCTCGGCTTTTAAGTTCATGCTTGATTGTTTCTAACGTTCTACCCCGATCATGACTATAAATACCGCGAACATTTTCAAAAATCAAGGCTTTAGGTTTACAGGTATCGATTAATCTTAATATTTCAAAAAACAATGTTCCTCTTGTATCTCCAAATCCCGCCTTTTTTCCCGCATAGGAAAAAGACTGACAAGGAAAACCTGCCAATAAAACGTCATGGGGCGGTAATTGGTTAATTTTCCGGATATCTCCTAATACCTCATGGTTAAAATTATTTTTGTAAACCCATTGACAATCTGGACTGATTTCACTTGCTAAAACACATTCAGTTTTGTAGTTTAAGGTGTTAGCTGCTTGTTCAAAGGCTAGGCGTATACCCCCTATTCCTGCAAATAAATCAATAAACCGGATCTTAGTCATTATGGTTCTTCGGTACTTGTGGTGGAAACCCTCGTTTTTAGAGAACTCTTAGCAGAGAGCAGGAAACAAGCAAAGCTTTGTTCAGCAAGCTTTTTACCAAAATCAATGACTTTTCTTTATCACCATAACGTAAAATTAAATATAGTAAGCTAAAGCTTACTTTAGCTTTTAGCCAGGAAATTGATTTCCTGGCTTAAGCCTATGATTCAC
Organism: Coleofasciculus chthonoplastes PCC 7420; assembly: GCF_000155555.1. GTDB lineage: Bacteria > Cyanobacteriota > Cyanobacteriia > Cyanobacteriales > Coleofasciculaceae > Coleofasciculus > Coleofasciculus chthonoplastes_A. Next base: position 97,671 of record NZ_DS989841.1, on the reverse strand, counting down.
AGTTTAACCCAGATGCTTGACAATCATGTCGATGTCCATCTGGATAAATAGTTGAACAATCGACATAAGCATTAGAAAAATTAACATTATGACTGCGAAAAAGAATTGCTCCCTTTAACTGAGCTTGACTTAAATTAGTCCGAGTTAAATTAGCACCGCTTAAGTTAGCATAATTCAAATTGGCATCCCTTAGATCAGCATTAGCTAAATCAGCCCCTTGCAAGTTGGTATAGGCTAAATTAGCACCCCGTAAATTGGCATGACGTAATGTTGCTCTTGATAGATTCGCTTGTTGTAAATTTGCCTGAGATAGATTACTCTGGCATAGTTTAGTATCGCTCAACTCAGCCGCTTGCAATTGGGCTTGTTGGAGTTGGGCTTGACTGAGATTAGAGTAAGGCAGATAACTCTTTTGTAAGTCAGAGCCATTCAAATTAATGCCTTGGAGATCCGCTTCAAATAAGTCTGCCTCACTGATATCAATTGCACTGAAGTCGCGTCTACCCTTAGCATATTGAGTCAGTAACTCTGTTCTACCAATCTTCTGCATCTGCTCTGTGACTCTGGAAGGTTCTGCTTCCTCTTCCCAATTTAATCTGCCTGATCAGGTCACTATGGATTTATGATTAAAACCCTATATTAATTGTAAGGCATTGTAGCGACAGCTACAGTTTTTCTAATTTTTTTTTAAGGATTATCAAGATTTATATTTAATCCTTGATGTAGATTGACAAGTCAAGATTTATATGATACAAGAAATCTGTCTTGATAGTATCAGTCAAGTCTTCAAAATCAGGGCTAATCAACTGGGTTTGTCGGTATCTAAAGGACGATATTCTTTCATCCTACTAATCATGAACGTCGGTTTGGTGTTCTAGGTAGAAATGTTTTATTATCGAAGTTGGAAATGATTAACTCCTATATCAACTACCCCACCCATGCTGTATAGGGACGAGATATACCAGCTACGAATTAGGATAACGATAGCTATATTAAGAACTTCTAGATAAAAGCAAAATCGAATACTATCCTGAAAAAACTATGTCAAACCCACAATTATCGATCGCGCAACACTATCACGAACGTACCAAATACGATCCGGAGACGATCGCATCCAAAAATAAGCGATTAGACTGGGACAATCAACCGATACCCTTTAAAGAGTATAAACTAGGAACGACCATTGATCTGAAGCCCTATCTCAAAGAAGATCCCCAGGCGTTCGCCCAGGAACCCGGTAAAAGTTGGTGGCGGTTGTCACGGTTGCTCTTGTGCAGCTATGGCTTAACCGCTAAGATGGCAACCATGATTGGACCTCCGGTTTATTTAAGGGCGGCACCTTCAGCCGGGGGATTATATCCGGCGGAAGTCTATTTAATTTCCAGTGGAACTTCTATATTAGCTCCAGGACTGTATAACTATCAGTGTCCTAGCCATTCTCTAGTGCGCTTTTGGGATAGCGAGGTTTGGTCAGGGCTACAAGAGGCGTGTTTCCAGCATCCTAGCTTAGAGACAACGGAACTGGCGATTATCACCACCGCTATATTTTATCGTTCAGCTTGGCGCTATGAAGACCGCGCCTATCGCCGAGTGTTTCTGGATACGGGTCATTTGTTGGGCAATATTGAACTGGCGGGTGCGTTAACCGGGTATCGCCCCTCTCTGATTGGTGGCTTTGTGGATCAGAAGGTGAATGATCTGCTTTATCTTAACCCAGAACAAGAAAGCGCGATCGCAGTGGTTCCCCTCACGGATCAATTCCAGGAACAAAGCAGCCCTTCTCAGCCCACTGCTTTACCGTCAGCGACGCAGTTTGACTATCCCGAACTTCCTGATGGAGAATTGCTGGCTTACCTGCATCAAGCGACGCAAATTGAACCGACAGATAAGCAGGAAATCGAATCGCCACCATCTGGAGAATCAGAGTCAGAAAAGGTAGGTGAAGACAAGTATAATTTTCCCTTCTGTACCAAAATCTCTACGACTACATCACCGATTCAATGGGGTAGTGTTACCGGGGAAGGATATGCGCCTCAAGCCTTGGAAAATACGATTCTCAAACGGCGGTCAACTCGCGCTTATACGGGTGCGCCGCTATCCTTAGATGAACTTAAATTGCTACTCGATTTCACCTATCAACCCCAACACTACAGCGAACAAGGGTTTGATAGTTCTCCTGATTATTTGGATTTGAGTTTAATTGAAACCTTTGTGGCAATTTCTGGGGTGGCGGGTTTAGATGAAGGCTGCTATTATTATGCACCAAAAGCCCAAGAATTGCGGCAAATCCGCTTTAAAAACTTCCGGCGGGAATTACATTTTTTGTGCTTAGGACAAGAGTTAGGGCGGGATGCTAGTGTGGTTCTATTTCACACAGCAGACTTGAAAAAAGCTGTCGCCAAGTATGGCGATCGCGCTTATCGTTACCTGCATCTGGATGCGGGACATTTGGGACAACGGCTCAATTTAGCGGCGATTTATTTAACGTTGGGGGTGAGTGGTATTGGCGGGTTCTTTGATCAGCAAGTGAATGAGGTTTTGGGGATTCCTCCGGATGAGGCGGTTCTTTATATTACTACCTTGGGACGTCCGAGAAGTTGATGGTCTTATGTCTTATGTTATATAGACACCCGCCAAGAACTCAAGTTCTTGGCTTATAGCTTAAGTCCATTAAAATGGACTAACAATGGATAGAGTTTGCGCGAAATTAAAATTATTGGAGTGCGAGCATCTTGCTCGCTACTAATACCCAATTTATAGCACTACGAGGTACGGAAAGGACATTAGTTAATCCAAACAGGGAACGGGGAACAGGGAACAGGGAATAGTGAAGGGTCATGTCAGGGCGGGTTTTGAACAAACGTTATCATCCCTAGCCAAAAGAAAGTCCCTAAACCCGCCCCTACACAATACTCATTCTCCCCCATCTCCCCCCTCACCCTCTCACCCCCTCACCCTCTCACCCCATCTCCCCAATACTCCCGACAGCAACCCCTAATTAGTTACAAAGGGCGCGATCGCGGTCTGTTACATTGGGGTTAGTCTTCAGATAATCCCCTACCCAGTCACAACTGCGAACCAGGAGATTATCCAGAACCGTTTGATTCACATCCTCCAAATTCCACAAAATGATGCTGTTGTCCAAACTGGCAGATGCCAGTGTTTGCTTATCGGGGTGGAAACTTAACCCTCTGATTTCATCCTGATGCCCTTTAAGGGTGACAATTGGCGTGCCATCACGTTGCCAGAGTTTGATCTGTCCGTCTAAACTACCAGATGCAATGGTTTGACCGTCAGGAGAAAATGCTACCGCATAAACTGGATTATCATGACCTGCGAAGGTGTTTAGCAAAACGCCCTCTTTATCCCACAGTTTCACCATTTTATCCTCACTGGCGGTGGCAATTGTCTCACCGTCAGGAGAAAAAGTCACGGCTGTGATCGCTTCATCATCTGCCTGCCATGATGAGAGGACTGTACCAGTTTTATCCCAAATCACAGCTTTGTCACTACTAACTGAAGCAATCATCTCACCGTCGGGGGAGAAACTGATATCATTGACGCCACTACGATGTTCATCGAGGGTTTTCAGTAGCATTCCGTTGCGATTCCATAATTTAATCGTTGCATCCTCACTGGCTGTGGCAATGGTTTCGCCATCTGGAGAAAAACTCACCCGATTTATGCGATCGCGATGTCCATCCTCTAGATTGTCTTCCCCTGGCAAAGTCTTCAGGAGTTTCCCCTCTCGGTTCCACAAGCGCACCCGTTTGTCATTACCCACCGTGACAATCGTCTCACCGTCGGGGCTAAAGTTCACATCATAGACGCGATCGCGATTCTCTTGCAGCGTGGCTAACTCTGTCCCATCACTTTGCCAGAGTTTCACCGTCTTGTCTGAACTCGCGGATGCCAAATAATTCCCCTGGGGACTAAACCGGACACTATTGACCGAATCCCGATGTCCCTGAAGCGTATCAACAAGCTGACGTTCACCCAGTTGCCACAATTTCACCGTCTTATCTAAACTCGCCGACGCCAACGTCTGCCCATCGGGACTAAAACTCGTCCCATAAACCGCACCCTGATGTCCCGTTAGCGTCTGTTGTAGAGACGCGCCATGGCGCGTCTCTCCATCTAAACGCCAGAGTTTCACGGTTTGGTCATCACTACTAGAGGCGAGAGTTTGTCCATCTGGACTCCAAACCACGCCATTGATCAGGTTTTCATGTCCCGTCAGCGTGGTGATCAGGGTGCCGTCTTGACTCCAGAGTTTGATCGTATTGTCTGCACCACTTGAGGCAATACGTTGCCCATCTGGACTAAAGCTAACCCCGCTAACGCCAGCCTCATGACCCGTCAGGGTTAACCGTTCTTCACCCTCTAGTGTCCAAAGCTTTACCGTACCATCCCAACTCGCCGTCGCCAAGGTTTCACCATCAGGGCTAAAACTGACGCCATAAACTTGACCCTGATGTCCGGCTAAAGTACCCACCAACGTGCCATCTGGCTGCCAAAGTTTCACCGTTTGGTCATTACTGGCGGTGGCGAGGAGTTTACCATCAGGGCTAAACTTGACGCTATTGACAGCATCGTCATGGGCGGCGATGGTTTTAATCAGAGTTCCTTCTCGATTCCACAGGTTAACCGTCCCATCGAAACTGCCACTGGCAAGGGTTTGCCCATCTGGAGAGAAACTCACGCTCCGGACTTGCTGAGTGTGTCCAGTGAGGGTACGAACTAATGTACCATCTGGACGCCAAAGTTTTACGGTTTGGTCATTACTCGCAGTAGCTATCCATTCACCATCGGGACTATAACTGACATCCCATACTCTGTCCGTATGACCCTCTAATTGGTTCCGTTCTCTACCCCAAGACACCGTTTGTTGTAGGGCGGTGATTACATTGGCGTTTAACTGAGTATCCTTTTGACTCCAGTTAGCATTTTGCAGTTTACGTCCCGCTTTCAGGGCTTCTAATCGGGCTTCAAAGCCTTGACCAGACGTAAACAACGCTTCTGCTGTTTTACTGTGGCTAATAATCTGCCCAGTATAGGCTTGCATCCGCAGTCGTTCGGCTTTTAAATATTGAACGAATGCCACTCCGCCTAAAATAACCGAAGCGCCTAACGCCACACTCACGCCAGCCAAGAGTCGTCTTTGACCACGGGTTCTAGCTTTTCGTCCTGCATCAATATACTCTCGCTGAAGTTGGGTTGGTTTGGGTTCGATTTCCGCGCTGGTGGTGAACCATTGTTCGGCGGCTTCGAGTTCACTTCCTCGGAGTAAAAGGTGATTATTGCGTTGTTTCTTATCCCACTCTTTCGCTAGTTGTTGCAAGCGGGTATGTTTCTTAATATGGTCTAAATCGGTATCTAGGGTTTTGAGGAGGGACTCAAATGACCCGTTAAAATCATCAGTTTCGCGGAAGAATACCCAGTTGAGTCTAGCTAATTCTGGATGTACGCCTTTGAGTTGATCATCCCGCAGCACAATTGGGATAATCCGTTTGCAGCGTTGAATTGCGTACTCCAGTTCTTGAGTACAGCGTTCCGATTGAATGGCGTGGGGACTAATAAAAAAGATACAGGTGTGGGCGGCTTCTATTTCTGGTTCAGTCTGGGTTAGAGGACTTTCTTGCCAATTCAGCCAGATATTTCGTTTCTCTTGGGTAAGGGCGTCATAGACTCTCTGAATCGCGTCTTTATCGGGGGAGGAGTAGGATATAAAAATGTCAGCCATGTTTTGTCATTTGTCCTTGGTCATTTGTCCTTGGTCATTCGTTTTATGTCGCAGAATACTGGTAATCCGTTGGGGCGGGTTTAGTTATATCAGGGTGCAAAGCCAACGTTAGTGGTAAAACCCGCCCCTACAATTCCCTCATCTCCCCCATCTCCCTCATCTACCCCATCTGTAGAGACGTTGCATGCAACGTCTCTACGAACTGCCGTCTGTTGTACAAAGGTCTTGAGAATTCGAGTTGGTTTGCAGATAGTCACCTGCCCAATTACAACCCGATGCGATGAGATGGTCGAGGAGTTGGTCATCCAAATTGTCTAAATTCCAGAGAATCATGGTGTAGTTTTCATCCGTAGATGCCAGGGTTTTGCCATCGGTACTGAAACTGAGATGGTTAACGCCAGCTTGATGTCCTTTCAACGTGACGACTTCTGTGCCATCGACTGTCCAAATTTTCACCGTACCGTCTAAACTGGCTGTAGCCAGGAACTGACCATCGGGTCGAAAGGTGACGCGATAGACGCGATCGCGATGTCCTGCCAGAGTCTGGAGTAACTTACCCTCCGTCGTCCAGAGTTTCACGGTTTGGTCATCACTGGCGGTGGCAATGATTTGACCATCGGGGGAGAAGCTGACACTACCAACGGCGGCGTCATGTCCCTCAATCGTCTGTAGTAGAGACGCGCCATGGCGCGTCTCTCCATCTAGACGCCACAGTTTCACGGTGCCATCGGTACTGGCGGAGGCAATTGTTTGACCATCGGGGCTGAAGCTGACATTTAAGACCATACCCTGATGACCTTCGAGAGTCTGCAACAGTTCGCCGTTACGCTTCCAGAGTTTCACGGTTTGGTCTTGACTCCCTGAGGCAAGATACTCTCCATTGGGAGAAAATTGTACCGTCCAGACGATTCCCTCATGCCCATTTAGCGTCTTTTGTAGAGACGTTGCATGCAACGTCTCTACATCTAAACGCCAGAGTTTCACGGTTTGGTCATCACTGGCTGAGGCAATGGTTTCACCGTCGGGAGAAAAACTGACACTTTCCACCCAATTTTTATGTCCAGACAGGGTGTTCAATTTCTTGCCGTCTGGACTCCAAAGGGTGATATCCATTCCAGATGCGATCGCGATTAAGTCCTCATTCGGGCTAAAACTGGGACTAATACCAGATTGGGGCAAGGTTTTGACTGAAGGATTGTCCAGTTTCCAAAGTCTTACGGTTCTGTCATCACTCGCTGATGCTAGGGTTTGCCCATCTGGACTGAAATCTACCCCAAATACCTGACTGCTATGTCCGGTGAGGGTATTGAGTAGGGTGCCGTCGCGATTCCAGAGTTTGATGGTTCTGTCTTTACTACTGGTTGCAAGGCGTTGACTATCCGGGCTAAATGTCACCTGCCAGATGCCATCCTTGTGATCGGTTAGCGTTTGCAGTTCTTCTCCCTCAATCGTCCAGAGTTTCACCGTTTTATCCTGACTGGCGGTGGCGATGAGTTGACCATCTCCAGAAAAACTCACACTTGTGACCTCTCCTTGGTGTCCTGTCAGGGTTTGTAATTCTTCACCCTCAATTGTCCAGAGTTTCACTGTTTGATCAGCGCTAGCGGATGCCAACTGTTGACCGTCAGCAGAGAAGCTGACACTGATAACTGGGGCATTATGTCCGCTTAATGTGTTTAGGCGTTCACCCTCTCGACTCCACAGTTTTACTGTCCCATCCTGGCTGGCTGAGGCAATGATTTGACTATCTGGTGAAAAAGTGACGTCGTAAATATCATCATCATGGGCATTAATGCTATGTAGCTTCGCCCCATCTTTTGTCCACAGGTTTACCGTTCCATCCCGGCTAGCGGAGGCAATCATCTCACCATCCGGGCTAAAGCTGACCTCTCGGACGCGATCGCTATGTCCTTCTAGGGTTTTGATTAAACTCCCATCTGGTTGCCAGAGTTTAATCGTATGGTCACTACTAGCGGAGGCAATACGTTCACCATCTGGGCTAAAACTAACGCTGCGAACTTTATTTGTATGCCCGTCTAATTGGTTGGATTGATTTACCCAATAGACAGACTGAAGTAACGCCGTGGAAATGGTTGAATGAAGTTGAGGATCTCGGCTAACCCAATTCGCTTGTTGCAGGGTTTTAGCCGCCTCTAGAGATTCTAAGAGGGCAGGAAATTTTTGCTGGGAAACAAATAAAGCGTCGGATGTGGTACTTTGGACAATAAGCTGTTCTTGCTGGGCTTGGACAAAAAGTTTTTGCGATCGCTGATATTGCCAGAACGCCACCAGTCCTAAGAGAGTAGACACACCCAGCGCCAAGCTAACTCCAATAATTGACCGTTTTGCCTGACGAGTAACCCATTGACGACTGAGCCCAACGTATTCTCGATGCAGAGGTGTAGGAAAGGGTTTTTGTTCTGAACTCCACACCAGCCAGGATTCTCCTGATGTTAGTTCACTTCCGCTTAATAGGAGGCTAGTATTGCGTCCTTTTTTTTCCCATTCCATGGCTTGCACTAACAAGCGCGTATGTTCTTGGGTATCCTCTTTATTGTTATCAATGGCTTGCAGCAGTTCTGCAAACGCCTGTTCAAAATTTGTCCCTTCGCGAAAATCAATCTGGGGAAGTTCTCTCATCTCTGGATGGATCGCGTCTGGGTCAACATCCAGATATAGTATCGGCAGAATTCGCTTATGGTGTTTTAGGGAACAGTCTACCTCGACACCGCACTCTTTGGATGCCACTGAATCTGGGCTAATCACAAAGACGATATTATTCGATTCTTCAATTCCTTGGTAGATTTCTTGTCGCCAATCAGCGGTTAGGGGAATGCCTTCCCAATCCACCCAAACCTCACGGTTAGCGTTTTTAAATGCCTCCCGGAGTTTCAGTACAAATTCCTTATTGCGCCGCGAATAAGAAATAAAGGCTTCTTTCATAAGTTGCACACCCTGAAGTGTCTAGGTTCTATGAATCGGGTTTAGTGATGATCGTTATTCTTCCGGGATGGAAGCATCGGGGGTGGTGAATTGCACTGCCCCTTGGATGGCATTATCTTTGGTGCGATCAGCCACATCACAGACTAAGGCAAACTGCAAGTAATAATCTATTTCCCTTTCTAGAGACAGGTCATTGGGAAGCGTGATTTCAACCTCACCGCCTGCTTCAGGAATCTCAATCATGGTTTGATACACTGGATTCCAACTCTGATCCACTAGGAGAAATTCGGCGGAGGTGACAGTGGTTTCCGGTACTTGCCATGAAAGTGTTGCGGGCGAGTTCAGCGCCACCAAATAAACCCCCTGATCGTTAGTGGGCATCAAGGGGGTAATCGTTACTTCACCACATCCAGCACCGCGCAACCCAGCGCCGCGATCGCGCGATGGTGAAAGCTGGGCAGTTAAAACGTTTACATCTTCATTAGACTGGGCTTGTAGCGGGGGTTGCCAGCCGATCCCCATTACCCAGATTGTCGTGAATACCCCGGTTACCAGGCTCAAAGACTTAAAAGACTTTAATCTATCCATTGGTAGATGTTTGAAAACTTGATTGAGACTTATAGACCTATAATAATCGAAAACTGGAAGTTTTATCTAGAAAAATAAAATCAAGCTAATCTTCATCAAAACTTTAAAAAATCCAGAGTTTTTTAAAGACAATCTTCATAATTCTTGTTTTGTCTCGTCTTTTGAGAGGCAATGGAGGCGGTAATACCTAGTAATATATATATTACAGATCTAAGGTGACTCCTTAGGTAGTTTTGAACTGTTCTGAGTTGTTGTCATTGGTGTGCCAGTAACCATTAACTATCAATCCCCAATCAAACCCATCGAAACTAGCTGTAGCGTCTGGTTACAGTGGCTATTGGCGACGCTGTTGGGTTTTGTGGCAAGTCTATTTTGGATCGAGATTGGCGAAAGACCCGATATTAATATGATTGAGGGAATCATTGGCGGGACGATAATCGGATTCGCCCAATGGCTAGTCTTGAGACGACACCTGTCCTCCGCCTGGTGGTGGATTATTGCCAGTCTCCTCGGTTGGGGAGTCATGGGGTTGAGTTCGTTTGGGGTCATCGGTTGGTTTGCTCCCCGAACGATGCGTCTTTTCCCTCGGTTGGTTTATGGAGTCGTCGATGGTGCAACTCTGGGGCTAATCCTGGGAATGGCGCAATGGTGGGTTCTCAGACAGTATGTTAGCAAAGCGTGGGGATGGATTTTTGCCAATACTATATACTGGGCAATCGGCTTAGCCGTAGGTTGGATTGTCGGCGGACTTTTGCGCCGCTTTACCCAGATGTTTCTCAGCGAAGTTCTGGGTTTAGGGGTAACGTGGATGTTAGTTGCAGGGTTAACTGGAATAAGTTTAATTCGATTGCTGGGAAAGGTTCCAACTATCAAGAGTCATGGTTTATAGTGGTTGATAATGGGCGCGATCGCATCCATTATCCAGAAGCTGTCATGCATTTAAATTGGGTATTAGTAGCGAGCAAGATGCAAAGCCTGCGGCATGGCTTCGCTAAACGCACTACAAGGATTTCACCATTATTGACATCAAGGTTTAAATGCCGAACAGCTTAGCGGTATCTCCCACCGCAACACTTCAGGTGAAAAGCTTATCTGAGTGACTAAACCCGCCCCTACAATTGATTGACTGTAAGCTTGCCAAGCTAACTCTAAGGTTGCTATTTCACTCCAAAAATCATTGGTATTTCGCAACGCTAATAATCGTGAAGCGCATTCATCCCGGTTGATGACACTGCACGCCCAGGTTACCAGATTTTCAAAGTTTACTGCTTGTCCTGTCGGGTAACTCCAGCGTGTGCCAAATTTAGCGATTTCCCCATTGGGATAGTACCAGCGAGACGCGATTTTTGCCGTTTGTCCGTTGGGATAGTTCCAAATTGCGCCAAATTTCGCCGTTTGTCCGTTGGGATACTGCCAATTATCACCAATTTTCGCCCGTTGTCCATTCGGGTATTCAATGATAGCCCTTCCCCAGGTATCGGCTAATCCACAGGCGAATTGTTGCTGACTCTCCACTAATCGCACCAGATTGTTATTTCCGTCAGATAGTCGCGCCAGTCGTGTCATGATGGTGAGATCCAGACATTCCTGGCTAGCGGTTGGGGGGGGAATCATTTCTACCGCCGAGGGTTGGGCGGTGTCACAGTATTGCGCTTCTAGGGTAGCCAGGTTTTCGTCGTCTAAACCTTGTTGTATCGCGAGGCGGCGTACCTGGCGAATTTGACGGCATTGAGTAGGCGTGGCGTCAGCGCGATCGCGACTTATGCCAAGTACCAATAGGGGTAATAGAAATAGTACCACCCGAATCGCCTGTTTCATAGATACAAATCATCCTTATCTAAGATAATCCCCCTATCTAGATTATTTTATACGATAAAGGGTCAAACCCCCCATTGGTGTAGAAAAGTCTTCTCGAAGTTTATCGGTAAGTGTCACCGGGAAATGGCTGCTGAGAACGATGATAATCTTGGTTGTCCTGATCTATCCCTAAAATCTAAGCATGATTAGGGTTTTCAGGTTTCTCGAAGTGGCTGTTAGGCGAGGATTCTCATAATTTTATCTACTCATCCTCCGTACATACACGGATTTTAATTCCGTCAGGCTAAATTAATTCCCGTAATTTACCCGATTCGTTAAGGCGGTAGGTCTAAATAAGATTGAATTGTCAATCAAACACATCCTTTGGAGAACTCAATCCAATGATTCGTAAGACCCTAATCGCTTCTGCTGTAATTCTTTGTGGTACTGTTGGTTTTTCTGCTGCTGCCAAAGCTGATTCTACTACAGTTGATATGACTGGAGATGTGGCAGGATCTTGTACATTCGGAAATGTAACACCTGGAATTTTAGAGATAAATGGCGACGGAACTGCCCTAGTCACAACGACAACTGGTTCTGTACCCGTTACTTGTAATACAACTGGAACACTCACATTAGATGGCGTTACAGATACGAATGCATTTACTGGTTATGACTCTAACAATGTAGGTATCACCCTTTCAGTTACTGGTGGAACCGACGTCTTGACTGAAGCTGATATTGCAGGCGCAGGTACTGGCTTAGATCAAACCACTACCACCTTAACAATTGACTTAACCGCTACGGAAAATACAGGCGGTATTCTACCTGCGGGTACTGGCTACACTTACGGCGTCCAGTTAACTGCTACTGCCAACTAGCCGCCGCTGCGACTACTTTTACAACCTCTTCTAGTGTAACTGCTAGGACGAAGCTAACCAGACTTTTTCCTAGCAGTTTATCTGCAAATTAAGCCATTCATCAGCGAACAACCAACCCAGAGAGATGTTTTTTGTACCGCCAAATCTAACAACAGCATCCCGAATTACATTCAAAGCCTTGCAGTTAGGAACTTGGGCATTATCCGCTGCATTTATTCTCAGCAATCCAGCCAAAGCCCAGTTAGGTGCATCTCCTTTGGTTATTGAATCCCAGGCTAATCGCGGTCAAGCTCAAGCGTTTATTAATGTTACGAATAGTGGCGATATTCCCTTGCGGGTGCGACTCTACACAGAACCGTTTACCTACAACCGGGATAAGGGATTTCAAACAGCACCGTCTAGCCCCAATGACTTAAGTTCTTATCTGCAATTTTCACCCAGAGAACTCACTGTACCACCAGGAGTCACTCGTCGAGTACGTCTGAGAGCAATGCTGGCTCCCAGTTTACCAGATGGCGAGTATAGAACGGCAGTGTTTACGGAAAGTTTAAAAGAATTAGGTGATGATGACAGTAACACCGTTAGCGTCGTCACTCGTGTCGGCACTGTTATTTATGTGCGAAAAGGGGATGTAGAACCCAACTTAGCTGTCGATAGTGTTGACTTTGATCAGGCTAAAAATCAAATTCAATTACTGATTCGTAATACAGGCGAGGCTTCGGCTATTTCCACAGCAACTTGGACATTGAAGCAAGGCGAAACCGTGATTAGCACTGGCGAATCTATTGCTACAACAGTTATTGCCCAAGGCGATCGCAATTTTCTCTTAAGCGATGCTAAGTTAGACTCTATTTCCCCAGGTAATTACCAACTCACTGGAGAATTAACCTGGGGTGAAGATGAGAGTAATAAACTTCCCTTCAACGTTAATTTAACGGTTCCTGAACAATAAAGCATTGATCCGGGCAATTTTTGATAGTTAATTGTTCATCGTTGATTGTTATGAACCAGGAACTATGAAGGTAAAAAACCACCTTTTTTAAGCAGACATTAATATCTGCCCTATGTTTCACGCCGTACCGCCCCATTCACCGCCAGAAATTGTACATCACGTAACTCCAGACAAGGCAGATCAAGTTCGCGAACATCCATTTATAATCGCCAACACGCCAACATTTCCCACCCAAAATCCTGTCGCATCTCATTCAATTCCGAGTTCACCGGAATTATTCTTCCCGGAATATTCAGACTCAAATTTACCGACTTTACCGGAAGGGATAGAACCATCCAACGCCGCCAAACTCGGACAACCGATTTCAGTCAGTATCTCCGATAATCAGTCAGAACAACCCGAATTTTCTTCCTCGAATCCTTCTATTCAATTCAATCCTGTCAATCTGGATCTGACTCTCTATCCGGCTGAACCAAATAATTCAACGTCGAATACTTTACCTCCCCCAGCAGACTCAAATCCTAGCTTAAATCCTGCCAATTCAACACCGGAACCCGGAAACCTCACTGACGAGGAACCCGCACCCCAACCTGACACATTACTCCCGCAAAACCCGGATATATCAACCCTTCCGCAAACTCAATTTTCAATCGCCCAAGTTCCTGATGACTTCTCCTCCTTTCTGGTAGGAATCAAAGTCAACAACCGCTCAGTAATTACTAGCACCTTAATTCGCGGACAAGAAGATGGAGAAAATGCGATTAATTTTGAGCAATGGTTATTACCTTACGACGCCATCGTTAAAGCCTTACAACTCACCGCCACCGTTTTACCCGACAATCAAATCGAACTGCGATCGCCTACCCAGGTTATTCGCCTCAACCCCAGTCAACTCAAGACGGATTCGGAATTAGGTTTAGTGTTTTCCGTGGCGGATGTGCGAACCTTATTCGGCGTAGAAATCGAATTCGACATTATTGATTATGCCGTTTCTATCCAAGCCCCCTGGTTAAATCAACGGCGTCAACGGGGAAAACGAGAAGTTATTATCCAAACCGAAGGATTACCCCGAATTGCCCCGTCTGGCTTCTCCCTTTCCGCTGTTGAACAACGAATTGATGCCAGTGGAACAGCGACTCAATCACCGAACTATCGGGGAAATGTATCCGCTGTTGGCAGTATTTTTGGCGGAAGTTGGTATATCCGCGCCAATCAACCCCAACTCTTTTCCTCTGATACCTGGAGTTTGGCGGAAGCGCGATTTCAACGCCAAACGGATGCGGCGGATTATATTATTGGATCTCAACCCCCCTTCTGGCGTAGTCAAAGTCCAGGAGATTATTGGGGATTCACCACGATTCAACGGAATGGTTTTATCCCCCAACTCCAACTCTACGGCGGTTCTGATCCCCGCCAACGCCTACAAGCGGCGCAAATCGGGCGCACAATTTCTGGAACAGCGGAACCGGGAACATTAGTGCGTTTGGTGAGAGGATTAAGTGATGAGGCGATCGCAGAAGTTCTGGTGGATTCTTCGGGTGTTTACCGCTTCGAGGATGTGGAATTCGAGAGTCAATCGTTTAATAATTATCGTATTTTACTCTATCCCCAAGGGCGACTCACGGAAACCCCAGAAATTCGAGACGCCACTTTTTCCAATGTCCCCGGACAAATCCCCGCCGGATCAACAGCCGTTATTGTCTCTGGAGGATGGCGACGACAATTGTCGGGTTTGAATCAAGAAATATTGGGCAATTTTACCGACGTTCAAGGTGGAGTGATGGGGCGCTGGGGGGTTTCTAATAGCCTGACATTAGGGGCTGGTGCGGTTTATGACGAATCGTTTCGGGGATTAGCAGAAGCCTTTTTTCAGCCAGAAGGCTTTCCCTTAAAAGCCGCCGTCTCGGTTCTAAGTGGTACAGAGGAGTCCGACTGGGATATTAACGCCAACGTACTCTTTGAACCCTCCCCTAATTTTACCGCCCGTTTCACAAGCGATCGCTTCGCCCAACGGTTGAATGCGTCTTGGCAAGTGTTACCCGGTTTCACCCTATTTGCCAATACCAGCACCAATGATGCGACGGCGGCTGGTGTACAATTCGCTTTAAGCAACAAAAACGCCTTTACCTTTGCCCGTCTCAGCGTCGATACCCAAAGCCGTTTCCGGTGGAACTTGATTCAACGCCTGAATCAATGGGAATTTCGGTCATTGGGGAATGAAATTAGCACCCAATCTGAACTCGGTTATCGTTTCTCGGATAGCTTAAGTACGGGTCATTCCCTGGTTCTCGGTTATGATACCCGTAACCAAAATGGTCATAACTCTTTAGCCAGCCTCACTTGGCGCTATCGTTCCCCCCAAAAATCGGGGGATGGGAACCCCCTCTGGGATGCCCAACTAGGGTATGGTATCGGTTCTCGCGGTTCCGGAATTGTCGCCTCAGTGGGAACCTCGATTTTACCGGGTTTACGCCTACAAGCGCGATATCAAGGGATAGCTGTGAGTTCCGATAACGCCGCTTTCAGCTTAAACCTCGTCTCCAGTCTCAATTTACAGCAAGGGATTACCCCCAGAGATACCCAAACCGACTATCTCCGCACCCAAGGCGGACTCTTGATTCAACCCTTCTTTGACCGCAATCAAAATGGTAAACCTGATCCGGGGGAAAAATACTACACCGACTCCACCTTACTCCTGGTGAATCAGCAGTCTCTGGGATCATTACGCGCCGATATCCAAGAGGATCGGATCATCATGAATTTACCCCCTGGAACCTACCGCCTCGACTTTGATCCAGCGGGTTTTCCCTTTGATTGGCAAGTTGTCAATGAAGCCTTGGCGGTGGAGGTGGTGGCGGGAAGTTATACCCCAATTCTCATTCCCCTGGTTCAGTCTTACACAATATCTGGAATTGTCACCGATAACCAAGGTCAACCCGTGAGTGGGGCGAGAGTTGAAGCCATCCAACCGGATTCTGGTACTCGGTCATTTTCCATTACTAACGATGCTGGCGTCTATTATTTAGAACAGTTACAGCAAGGAACATATCGCCTGCAAATCAACAATCAGCCTGCGTTTCCCCAGAGGATTGATCTGAAAAATAGTTCTGAATTTTTCCAAGAACTGAATCTGAATTTGCCAACCTCTGTAGATGGCTAATCTAACTATTTTCCTTTACTAAGTACCTAGATATAAATACTGTCCGCTGTTGAACGTTCACTTCTAAAGTGCGGGAATAGTCCTCTAACTGCTGCTTGGCGGCGGCTAAATTAGCATTGGTGGCTAACAAAGCTTGTTCTTTGTTGCCTATTCCCTGTTCCCTTTAACCCACCATCAACAATTCATTTAGCTTACTCTTCAACTCTGATGATGCCATCAGCGGCTTATAAACTTCACCCTCATAGGGTTTCCAGACATATCCCGGACTGAACGGTCGAAAATCTGGAGACGATTCCATCGCTTCGGATATGGCTATGGCTAAAACCAATCCTGGAAACATCAAATTAGAAGGGGATTCAAGCAATTCAGTGTAAGTTCTAAACTCATCCACTTCCACACCCACCAAGGCATAGCGAAACGTTGGAGCCGACTGTAAACGCTGATACAGCAGAATACCGAGTTCTGTCATCAGATAAGCACTTTCCGGTGTATCGATGCCAACCTCACTGACACGAGTTGGAGAAACGCGACACCACCAGTTCTCCTCGATATCTTGAAAAATTCCAACACGACATTGGGACTGGCTACCATTTGAGAGAACCCAGGAAACTTGGTCAAAATGATGGGAAAATTGCTCGGCGACAGCTTGTTGCGTCCCACATTCAGCCGATAAACTAAATATCCATGCCATTGCTGTTCTCCTCTTGAGAATCTTATCTCATGTCCGGTCAAAAATTCTTGAATAAAAACACCTGAAATCCTCAGTTTGGGTTTACCGTTTTCCTCTGCCATGCCGCGATAGTAAAGTTTTGCCATCAGCCTTCCATCAGCAAGAGCGCAATTACCGCATCAACTGAAAAAAAGTAGAGAAATATTTTGGCACACATCATTTAGTCATAATCCGACTATTTTCCTTTAATTCTCTCATAGTTCTCGACAAACCATTGATAGGTCAATTCTAAACCTTTCTTTAACGAAATTTTGGGTTGCCAACCAGCGGCATTAATTTTTGAGGTATCCAACAGTTTACGCGGTGTGCCATCGGGTTTAGAGGAATCAAATTTCAACTCACCCTCATAACCAACCACCGCTTTAATTAACATCGCTAAGTCTTTAATCGAAACCTCTTCTCCTGTCCCCACATTCACGAATTGGATATCATCATAGTGATTCATCAGGAAAACTAAGGCATCAGCTAAGTCATCCACGTATAAAAATTCCCGCAGCGGCGAACCCGTTCCCCAAATTTCTACCGCCTCAGCATTGTTAATTTTTGCTTCATGGGTTTTTCGCAACAGGGCGGGGAGAACGTGGGAATTGGCTAAATCGAAATTATCATTAAGACCATAGAGATTCGTGGGCATAGCGGAGATGAAATTTACCCCATATTGCCGACAATAATTTTCGCAAAGTTTGAGTCCGGCAATTTTGGCGATCGCGTAGGGTTCATTTGTCGGTTCCAGAAACCCCGTTAGTAGGTGTTCTTCCTGCATCGGCTGGGGACAGTGTTTGGGGTAGATACAGGATGAGCCTAGAAATAACAACTTTTCCACACCGGACAAATAGGCGCTATGAATAATATTTGACTCAATCATTAAGTTGTCATAGAGAAACTCAGCCCGGTAGGTATTATTGGCATTAATTCCCCCCACTTTTGCCGCCGCGAGGAAAACGTACTCTGGGCGTTCAGCGGCAAAGAAATCCTCGACGGCTTGCTGGCGTCTTAAATCCACCTCTTGGCTGGTTTTGAGGATAAGATTGGTATACCCGTTATCGCGTAAACATCTAACAATGGCGCTACCCACTAAGCCCCGATGACCGGCTACATAAATTTTTGAGTCCTTGTTCATGGTCATATTAGATAGTTGAAAACACTGAATAATCCATAATTCTAGGGCGGATAGTATTGATATATTATTGGTTACCGTATTTTCCGAGTAACTCGCGTCCGCCCTTACAAATACGTACTTTTGACCTTCACTCAATCAACAGGTGCGTGAGCAGCGGAACGTTCGTAACTATTTTCATTGTGTTTTTCAAACAGTTCTGCCCCTTCACCATTCGATGATTTGCCGAAGCTGCGTAAATCGGCTTCCACCATCAGGGCGACTAACTGTTCAAAGGATAAAGACGGTTGCCAATTTAGCTTTTGCTTGACTTTCGTGGGATCACCAATGAGTAATTCGACTTCCGCAGGACGTAAATAACGGGGGTCAAACTCTACATAATCTTGCCAATTCTTACCGACACAGTTAAAGGCAATATCCAAAAATTCGCGAATTGAGTGAGTTTCACCTGTGGCGACGACGTAATCGTCGGGTTCGTCTTGTTGCAGCATCAGCCACATGGCTTGAACATAGTCTTTTGCATAGCCCCAGTCTCGCTTGGCGTCTAGATTCCCCAGATAGAGTTTTTTCTGCTGTCCCGAGAGAATCCGGGCGATCGCCCGAGTAATCTTACGGGTGACAAAGGTTTCTCCCCGACGCGGCGATTCATGGTTAAACAAGATACCATTGCAACCAAATATCTCGTAAGACTCGCGATAATTCACCGTTTGCCAATGGGCATACACCTTAGCACAAGCATAAGGACTACGGGGATAAAATGGAGTGGTTTCCTTTTGGGGAACTTCCTGGACTTTACCAAACATTTCCGACGAACCCGCCTGATAGAAGCGCACATCAATACCCGTGCGATTTCGATAATCCCGAATCGCTTCCAACAGGCGCAGGGTTCCCATTCCCACCGCATCCACCGTATATTCCGGACAGTCAAAACTGACGCGAACGTGAGATTGAGCGCCCAAATTGTAAATTTCTTTGGGTCTAACTTCTTCGAGAATGCGGCGCAAGGTTACGCCATCGGTCAAGTCGCCGTAGTGCAGAAATAATCGGGCAGCCTGATTATGAGGATCAACATAGATATGGTCAATGCGATCGGTGTTAAAGGTGGAAGTCCGCCGGACAATCCCGTGAACTTCGTAGTCTTTCTCTAGTAATAACTCACTTAAGTAGGAACCGTCTTGACCAGTTATACCTGTAATCAGCGCTCGTTTGGGTTGCGTCATCCTTGAATCGTCCTGTGATGCGTATGGGCAACAGTGGTTGACAAAAGTGTTAATCTCCCGACTGGATTTTGGGATCAGGGAAATTATTCCTTAGATTATCCTAAAATTCCCAGCATCGATCAACTTTCTCTTGACTCATAACTTATCAAGCCTACCATGTCGGAGTTCGATGCTCTCTCTGGCGCGATTTTGCCATCGTTGTTCAGTCCGGTGTTTGGTTGATTTCCGTCAAAACCCAGGCAAGTCTTGTCTGGAATAACATTGAACACCGAAGCAATCCCAATACTACGCTGATTTACTGCATTTGAGCCGAGAGGTTTAATTCAGAATTAATCCTCCCATGCTCCCAATGTTTAATTCGTCAGTAAGCCCCATTATTTTTTGGAGCAATCATTACGCCGATTGTTTTCAAAACCAGCCAAAAATCCAGCCAAAAATTTTGGAAATTCACGTAATAAACATCGATTTGTACCCGACGTTTATAGGGAATGTCATTGCGCCCGGAAACTTGCCATAGTCCAGTAATGCCTGGTTTAATTGTCAAAATTTTATCCATGTAACGCCCGTATTTATGCATTTCTTCCGGGACTAGGGGGCGAGGACCAACCACACTCATATCTCCTTTCAAAACATTCCAAAATTGTGGAAATTCATCCAAACTGGTATATCGCAAGAACTTACCAATCCAGGTGACTCTGGGGTCTTCTTTGAGCTTAAAATTAGCTTCAAACTCACAACGAATAGAATTTGATTTTGTCATCATTTCTATCAACATTTCATCAGCATTTTCCACCATGGTTCTAAATTTAATGCAGCTAAACGGCTTATAGTCTTTACCGATTCGCTCCTGAACATAAAAAATAGGACCCGGTGAACTGATAGCGATTAAGACCGCTAAGAGCAGGTAAATCGGGAAAAACAACGTGAGAATCGATAGGGAAAATACGACATCAAACAGCCGCTTGGCAAAAATTCCGTCTAAGCGATATCGAGACAGACCTTTGGGTCTACTGCGTGGAGCGCGGGGCTGGATACCACGCTTCACGAACGCTCGCAACGTCTTGACGGAGATAAGTTGGCTTTGGGCAGTCATCTTACTCCTTCACTTCACACCACACGTCACGATCATAAAGCCAGAAGCGGTTAGCTAAGGCAATAGCGACCAGGAAACTGGAATTTATGACTCAACATCGTGACAGGTGGTCTCGATAGCAGCCGTCCAGAAACGTCAAGTAGCGATCGCTAAACACAGTTGGCGCAAATTGAGCCGCGTTTAATTGTATCTGTTCGGGACTAAAGGCAGTGGCTCGTGCTTCAAAGGCTTTCACCGCCTCCATCAAAGCCTGGGGACTTTGGTCTAGAAAAAACAGACCCGTACCCTTATCCGGATGTTTCCGGATATCCCGAACGGTTTCTAAAGCCCCACCCGCACCATAAGCAATAACGGGTGTACCACAAGCTTGCGCTTCCACCAAGGCAATGCCAAAATCTTCACAGGCAGCATACACAAACGCTTTCGCCTGTGCCATATACTCCTCGACCACGCGATCGGGACAAAAACCCAGGACTTGCACGTTAGGTTTAGCCAGATGGCGCAGCGCCTGCAATTGCGATCCCTCGCCAATGACGACCAAAGGATATCCCAGTTGATTGAACGCCTCCACGATTAAAGTCACTTGCTTATAACTAACCAATCGAGAAACCGTCAAGTAAAAATCTGACTTTTGAGCCTGGAAAGAAAACCGTTCAGTATGAACCGGAGGGTAAATCACCTGAGCCTCTCGCCTGTAGCAGCGCCAAATCCGTCGTGCGGTATGGCGGGAGTTGGCAATAAAATAATCTACCCGGTTGGCTGAGATCACATCCCATTGACGCAACCGATGCAGCAGATACCGCGTGATTGACCCAGGGAATCCCCGCCCCATAGCACTGCTGTTGAGGTAATCAAAGGTCAAATCCCAAGCGTAGCGCATCGGTGTATGGCAGTAGCAGATGTGTAGCTGTTGTGGACGGGTGAGGACACCTTTAGCAACCGCATGGGAGGAGGAGAGAATTACATCATAATCCCGCAAGTCTAGCTGTTCAATCGCTAAGGGCAGTAGAGGTAAATATTTCTGCACCCCCTTGCTAGCCAAAGGAAAATGCTGTAGAAAGGTCGTGCCAATCCGACGCTCAAACAAATAACTGTGGGGATTGGTTGATTCAAAATCAATCAAGGCATACAAATCCGCCTCAACGGACTTGAGGATTTCTCGAACCACCCGTTCAGAACCCCCCGTTGCGTTGGGCGTTAGCCACTCATGCACCAAGGCATACTTCAAGAATCGTTATCCCCCAATACAAGACTGTTCAGATAAGCTGTAGTTTGATTTATTCTCCCCCAGCTCCCAGACGTAGCATGCTACGTCTCTACATGCTTCCCCATATCACTATTGACCGGAGCAGTAAGCATTAAGATTATCAACTAATTGCTTTTCTGGAGTCGTTGCTTGCTGTAAACTCATCTGTGCTGTTTCCGCCCCTTGGCGGTCTTTCTGCTCAAACGCCACCGCGAAATTACGCATCGCTTGACTCGTATCGCGATACATGTTGACAAAACTGGCTTGATAGTCTTGCAATGTCTCGTCAGTTACCTCGATCGCGTTCATTTCTTCAGACGCCTTATCCATGACAGCCGCCGCTTGTCGCATTGCCTCAGCTTGCGGATTGTCCTCTTGAACTCCACTGGTCACGACTTTGGCGTCACTGACCGCCTGATTCGCCACTTGAATCATTTGATTACACTGGGCAACCTTGCTCTGACCACAGCTTACTGCCAATAGGCTAATCACAGCCGTGACACTTAGCCGCAGGAAATTTCGCCGGGGACGATACATGAATGCTCTTAGGTTCATTGAAGAATAAGCCGTCCAACATTTTAACGCTACTCCTAGCTTACTTTCTTCTGCTGGGCTTCGATCGCAGCCGCAAGGCGTTGGAGTGTTTCAGTGAGTTCTCCAAGTTCTGCGAGTGACTCATTTTGGTTTTCGGCTAAGGTTTGCACCGCATCACTCAAGGCAAAGAGTTGGTAACCCTGTTGTTGAACTTGATGCCCTTGGTGTTGCACCTGCACAGCCAAAGCATCAACCCGCTTGCCTAGACACTCAACCGTCTCGGTTGTGGCAAGCACCGCCTCACCAATTTGTCCAACAATGGATTCCAAACGGCTGAGTCGAGCTTCTAGGGCAAGAGTCCTTTTGTTGGTAGAGTTGAGGTTGTTTGTAGCCTTTTCAGTCTGGGTGTGTTTATTCACCGATAATTGTTTCACTGCTTCAAAAAACTTATGTGAACTCCCAGTTTCTAAGAAAATAGCAATTGTCCATACTTTACTAATGATGACGCCGTTGATGCCACTGCCAAGCATCGCTGATAATTTTACTGAGCTCCGGGTATTTGGCAGACCAACCCAAAATTTTCCTCGCCTTGTCGCTACTACCCACCAAAATCGGTGCATCACCAGGGCGGCGATCGCACTCAATGATTTTAATCTCTTTCTGGGTGACTTGCTTGGCTGTGTCAATCACCTGTCGCACGGAGAACCCATTGCCACTGCCTAAATTAAAGATTTCACTCTTGCCACCTTGTAACAAATACTCTAGCCCGAGGATATGGGCATCTGCCAAGTCGCTGACATGAATATAATCGCGCAAGCAGGTTCCGTCTGGGGTGGAGTAGTCTGTTCCCCAAATGGCAATTGAGTCGCGTTTGCCTAATACTGTCCACAAGACCAAGGGAATCAGATGGGTTTCTGGGTAATGATCTTCACCGAGTAGTCCTTCGGGATTCGCCCCAGCCGCGTTGAAAAAGCGAAACACAATGAAACGTAACTGGTAGGCGTGATCAAAGTCCGCTAGCATCCGCTCCATCATCCACTTACTCGTCGCATAAGGATTAATCGGATTTTGCGGATGGACTTCGGTCATGGGTACTTCCTGAGGCATCCCGTAGACGGCACAGGTGGAGGGAAACACTAAGGTTTTCACATCAGCGGCGACCATGGCTTCTAAGAGAGTCAGCGTACCACTGACGTTATTGCGGTAGTATTTGGCGGGGTAGATGACCGACTCCCCCACGGCAATATAGGCGGCAAAGTGGAGTACAGCGGCAATATTGTGGCTGGCGAAGATTTGGTCTAACAGGGTGCGATCGCCCACATCCCCGATCACCAATTTCGCTTTCAGGATCTCTTCTACAAACTCTCGATGTCCACAGACCAGGTTATCCAGGACAACGACGTTGTAACCCGCCCGTTGCAGGGCTAATACTGTGTGAGAGCCGATGTATCCAGCTCCGCCAGTCACTAAAATTTCCGGTTGGACTTGCGACACGCTCAAACCGTCCCTGTTTCGTTTTATAGACTAACTTTACAAATATTTTGGCTATTTGTCTTTGCTTGAATAGTAATTTTGCTCAGCCTCTCCCCCTCCCCTCTCCCTCATTTCCCTCATGCTTGTGGACAATGACGAGTATAATGCCCGTGTTAGGGTTATTTGAACCATGCTCTCCCCAAGTGATACGTTACACAAAACCTGATCCCAATCACCCCTAACTTGTTAATTGTTATTTTGAGGAGTCAGACTAACAAGTAACAATTCCTCGCTCACTGTCCAAACGTTACACCGTCAAAACACAATGTTTTTACTACTGACTCGAATCCTACTCTGGCTGCTGATTGCAGTTATTCTCTACAACCTGTTTAAGAAGGTAATCCCCAAGGAGTATTTTACCTTGCTTGGGGGTTTATTTCTGTTTGGCTTCATTGTTGTGGCGTTTTTCTCTCCCGGCAATGATGCCATATCAACGATTTGGGAGGTTCTCTCGTTTTTCTTGAAACCTGTCGGTGCTTCCATCGTGCTGTTGGGTTTTGCCCTCCGCCAAGGGCTGGATAAGTCAAAGAACCAGGTTATGGCAGCCTTACTAATCTTACTCCTCGCCAGCACGCCCTTTTTCTCTAACCTGTTGGCGGCTAGCACGGAACAAGCCGTGGTTACGCCTGAGTCGGCGGCGGCTCAAACCGCCTCAGCGATTGTGGTTCTTGGACAAGGCACTACCCAACCCGATGAACCGCCTCGAACCCAAGTTCAACTTACCGATACGGGCGATCGTATTCTTTATGCCGCTCAACTGTATCGACAATCTGGCAATAACCCCTTAGTCGTGGTTAGTGCTGGTCCTCGACCTAACCTGCAAGGAAATCAAGACCAAATTGTCGAAGCCAATGATATCCGCAGCTTACTGGTTCAGTTTGGGGTCCCCCAAAGCCGAATTGTGCTTGAACCCACGGGTATCAATCTCCGCACCAGCGCCGAAGAAGTCGAAGATATATTACGCGATCGCGGCATAGCAGATAATCGCGTTTTTCTGGTTACTTCAGCCTATAACAGCCGTCGTGCTCAACAGGCGTTTAGAAGTGTAGGTCTTAACAATGTTGTGGCTAAACCGACCGGCTTCTTTACCGTTCAACCCGGAACAACATCCACAATCAACCAGTGGATTGAATCCTTTATCCCCTCTGTAGAAGCGCTGACTGTCACGACGCGAATTGTGGAAGAGTTTTACGCCTCGATTTACTATTATTTGCGAGGTTGGCAAGCTCCCGCCGTTGTTTAACCATTTCGCGAATCTGAAAAATCTGAAAGGTGGTAACCCTTCACTTGGCTCAAGGGAACCTGGTTTGTAGGGGCGGGTTTCACCATTATTGTTGCTTACTTTACCCAGATACAACTCAACCCGCCCTATCTTCCCTATCATTCAAGACTTTATCGGATAAGCTGAAAACAGCCTATAACCTCAGGTCGATGACAAGTTCAGTCAGTGAGCAAGAAACTAGAGATTCACTGTTGAATCCCTAGCTATTTCTCATCGATTATGGAAACACTGAAAGAACACAAAGACCTGTTAGAGGTTGCTGAACATTTTTTTGACGATGGCAAATTAATACAGGCGATTAGTTATGCTACAGCTTCTCTTGATTTGACGATAAGCGTTGCCAAGGGAACTATTTTCGATCTGAAACCCAATCAGGATTCCAGCCTTGAAGAATTTGACGGATTTATTGTTCAGGATGAATTTGGCAAACAAAAAGTTAATGTTCAAATTTCTCAAGAATTGCAAAGAATGCAGGAAATTTTGTTATGCTATGCCCTGAAAATAGATTATGAAAAATATTTTAGATATAGAAGCTGGGTTGGTTATGCACTTATCACTGGAGACAATACCCCTGATGAAAAAGTCAAACTATCCTTGGAAATTAATAATATAGAACAAGATCAGGCGAGAGCAGCTTTAGATTACTGCCAGCAGCTTGTTCAACAAATTGAAAGAAAAATTGAGCAGTTTCAAACAAGTTTTATTTAAGCCAAAAAAGGGGAGTAATCAACCCGAATTTAGTCTTAATAGAGGGCTAGGACATCGGTACAGAAACCGGGTTTTTCGTGAGGATGACAACGAAATATCCAGTTTTCACCCAAAGAAACCCGGTTTCTCGGAATACTTGTTCGGCGAGCGATCAGTCGAGCCGCGTGAGCGCGGCAACTGATAACTAACTATGGGTACAAGCATAATCTAACACGGGTTCTTGAAATCGGTTAGCTTTGAAATAGTTTTCATTCACGGACATAGTATCCGTTACTTGACCATTTTCCACGTCGCCAATTTTAATTCGCGATAGCAACTCACGTTGGCAATTTCCCGAATATCTGACATACTTGCCATTGGCGTTCACATCAAAGTTAATCGCATTTCCATTACGACTAATGGTATTAAGTCCGACTTCCCAAGGTTGAGTATCGACCTGACCTAATTCACCCCCAGACGATGCTTTAGTCTCAGGAATAGGTCGCCACACAACACCGTCAATGGAATTCAAGCAGGCATTTTTACCACTCATATCTTTAAAGCAGTCGCCGTTTTTGTCGAGAATAACTACTTGGTCAACACTATTAAACTGTTTGAGTGTGTTGGTTACAGCTTTTTGGATTCCCGCGTCTTCACCAAGTCCAGCCGTATAGACTGTCCGACAAAATTGAAGTTGGGCAATTCCATTGGAGATATCAACGGTAAAGTTTTCACCACAGGTAGATTCGCCTCGGAAGTCAATCAAGTCAGCAAATCCTTCTTCTTTTTCGGCGGATGTGGGTCCTTGAACAACTTGCTCAATCGCAAATTCAGCAACATCGACGCGGGATGTGGCTCGGGTAACGGGTTCAACGTACCCTATCGTTTGATTATCGGCGGAAGGCTTAGGTAAAAAGACTTGAATTTGCCTGGGTTCATCTGGATTTTGGCTAATCGTCTGGGGTTGAGGTTGTGAGGTGGCTTCAGAGTTCTCCGGATGGGTTACAGAGGTGTTGTGCGCTTCCCCAGCCGATGCCGTTGTGAAGGATAGCGCCAAGACAGCACTTATCAATATTGATTGATGTGTTAAATTTATTTTACTCTGACTCATAAAATCAATAGTTCCTGATTTACCTACTGTTTTATGATTCAAGTAAATTCAATTTTATTCATCTTGCTAAAGTAATACCATTTTACTTTAAGTTGATGACTGAACAAACGTTACCTATTAGCTTTGATGTTACCACGGAGCGCCGCAGTGAGCAGTGATCGCATTACTACTCGATCAGTCTCGGTTTTTGATGACTTGAGTGGCATCAGTTATGATTGGGCAGGTTTGGAACGTACTTCCAGGTGCTTCCCGATCCTGGATTATCTACAAACCTACTTGTTTGGGTGCTTTAAGAGCCATGGCGTGTCTCTACACGAGATGATTATACTTAAACCTTTACCACTTTATGCGACGTAAACCTCTGCAAAACGTTTTAACTCAACCTAGATCAACAGGGTTAACGGTTCACGTTGTATTTTGGTTCAGTTTAAGCTTAACCATCGCCGCAATTTATAGTGGGTTAGCCCTGCGGGAAGCCTTTAGTCATGCCTATATTGTTCAAGATGATGCCCGCCAGCATGTCTTTTGGATGCAACGGTTTATTGATGGCGAATTATTTCCCCATGACTTAATTGCCGATTATTTCCAATCCGTCGCCCCTGTGGGATATACTGCCATTTACCGCATCGCCGCCGCTTTTGGCATCCATCCCTTTCTCTTCAACAAACTCCTACCACCAATTCTCGGCGCGATCGCGACAGGGTACTGTTTTGGTATATCACTCCAACTCTTACCCGTACCTGCGGCTGGCTTTATCACCACAGTGCTACTTAATCAAAGTCTTTGGATGAAAGATGATCTCATCTCAGCCACACCCAGAGCATTTGTTTACCCCCTATTCCTCGCCTTTTTATACTACTTATTACGCCAATCTCTACTGCCTTGCCTAGCCACAATCATCCTATTATCTCTATTCTATCCCCAATACCTATTAATTTTTGCCGCCCTATTCACCCTGCAACTCCTCACCAAAAAAAACTCACTTATACGAACCTCTGCGCCCCTCTGCGCTTACCTCTGCGCCCCTCTGCGTTTCCCCAAAAAACTAAAGCAACATCCCCATTACCTATCATTCTTATGTCTAATCCTCACAATAATCGCCATTTCCGGCTACGCCCTCATCCCCGGAAAATTCGATCCAGTCATCACCGCCACTCAAGCCAAACAATTACCCGAATTTTGGGGAACTGGACGCAGTTATTTTTTCAGTAATAACCCCTGGTATTTCTTTTTTCTCAGTCCCCGCAGTGGTTTATTAGACGTAGGCTTCGTTAGACCCGCAACTTTAGCCTTAGGCATACTATTACCCATTCTATGCCGATATCCCAACTCATTCCCGCTAGTTAAATCTATTTCCCCTCAGATAAGAATATTAACTCAAATAGTTTGGGCATCTATCTTAATGTTCATTCTTGCCCATCTGCTCCTATTTAACCTACATCTTCCTAGTCGTTATACCGAACACAGCTTTCGCCTTATTTTATCCTTATCAGCCGGGATGGTTTTAACAATCGTCCTTGATGCTATTTTGAGAACAGATTTTTATCCCCCAAAACTCAATAGTCTAATTCTTGGTCAGGGTAGGTTTAGTGACAGCAGGGTGAAAAGAAACAATAATGTAGAAACCCGTCCCTACTCAAAACTCAGAATCTACCACTACCTAACAATCAGCTTCATCACCGCAGCATTACTTTTCTATCCCTACTTAGTTAAACCCTTTCCGTTAACCAAATACAAAGAGGGTCATTTTCCGGCTTTGTATCAATTTTTTCAGCAGCAACCCAAAGATAGTTTAATTGCTTCAGTATCAGAAGAGACAGATAACTTACCCACCTTTGCCCAACGCTCTATTTTAGTCGGGCGGGAATATGCGATTCCTTATCATTGGGGGTATTATCGTCAATTTCGCCAACGCACAATTGACTTAATTAAAGCCCAGTATAGTTCGGATTTAGAGGAGGTGAAACAGTTTATCCAACGCTATGGAGTAGACTTTTGGTTATTAGACAATACTGCCTTTACACCAGAGTATCTAGCCAATCATGATTGGCTGCGAGATTATCAACCTGTAACTTTAGAGGCGCAAAAGAGGCTAACTCAGGGAATCACTCCAGCCTTAACTGGGGTAGTTGAGGATTGTTCGGTGTTTCAGATGGAGAGATTTGTGGTGTTGCAAACAACTTGTATAAGTAAATTCTAGGGGCGAGTTTAGCCACTGGACAAACTAGGGAGGGATTTATGATTTTAGTTTGGTGGATGCCAACCGGCTTTAAGCTATCATGCATTTAAATTGGGTATTAGTAGCGAGCAAGATGCTTGATTTAGCGAGCAAGATGCTTGATTTAGCGAGCAAGATGCTTGATTTAGCGAGCAAGATGCAAAGCCTGCGGCATGGCTTCGCTTAACGCACTACGGCAAGGATTGCGCCATTATTGATATTAAGGTTTAAATGCCGAACAGCTTAACCCAATTTTTACGCACGACAACAGCTAAATTATTATTTAATTTTAGGGCATAAATTGTCGCTCGACCACAAGCCGTTAAGCCGATAATTTCTGTTCCCTCGGTACTCCAAGTAAAATGTTCTCTCCACTCCTGTTGACGAGGATTAAATAAATTTTTGGCGTAGAGTTTCAGATATAAAACTCATGGTAATAAAGGACTTTTTAATTCTCGTCGAACGGCTTCAGCTAATCCGGCTGATTTTCTGAATTGACCAATTTTATAAATTGACATTAAAACTAATAGCTCATAGCGTTCTGATTCAGTCAAGCTAGTATTTTTTCCTTTAGCTTGGAGTTCTCCGAGACGTTGGTTTTGATTGGCATCCATTTTCAAATTAGCTAACTCAATTACATCCTCATTGGAAAGCTGATAAATTTCTGAATTAATGTTGATTTCTGAGAGATTATTAAAGGTCGGCAAAATAATCTCTAGTGTATCAACTAAAACGTCTGAGATATTTCGCGCTGTAGCTTCTCCAAGACGTTGAGCCGATTCAACTAAACCTTCGGGTAAGTTAATAGTTATTGGGACAGTCATGATGTAGGAATAATAGCTTGCATCTATTATAGAGTAGGACAGGGCGACCTGAACCAATTTAAAATAGTATATTGATTGTCTTACTTGTTTCTGTCTTTCAACGCCACGAACGATGTGACTAATGCATAGAACGTAATTGGTTCTCCTGTAACAGCACATCAATCCACTCAGCCGTAGTTGGATCAGCAGGCGGTAAAGGCTCACCGTTATAATCTATAGCAAAAGCATAGCCAGCGCGGTCATAAACCCGATCAAGTAGCAAGTGCAAATCGATAATCGGTTCTGTATCCTCGGTTCGCAGAGGCAATGGAAAAGTTGGGATTAAATCTTGGAGGTTGAAGACATACAAATCGGCACGAGGACGGCGATCGCACTGACTCACCAAAATTCTGTAACTCCCTTGGGTATTATCACCAAAAACAGGCATTGGCTTTCCACCTCGGAGGAGATCGATCTCAACCAGGTGCGTCCGACTTGCCAAAACCTGTTGACGTTTCTCCAAATAGGTTTCCCGTCCTTTTCCAGAGCGCTTATTGGTGGGAGAGAGAACCTCAATGACTGTTACCACTTCTTTGGTGGTGACTTCTCTTACCTCTAGATAACCTTCTCTGAATTCCAAAGGTACTGGCACAGTGACGGTGACTGGCGTCGAGGGAGGTGTCGCAACAGCCACGTTAGATTGGTTTAAGTTGATTGGAGTACGAGAGTGTTCTACTGTCACATCAGGAATACCCACCAACAGCGCATCATCTCCATTCATCTGGTAAACCCGTTTCTCGATCGCAACTCGATATTTGGGAAGCAGTTGAGGATTCAATGTCTCAGCCAGGATACTGATCAGCAAGTGATGGACTTCCGACCAAAATTCGGGATTCTCTAGATAGGGGTTCATCCCTGGAAACGGGGAAGGCATAAGTAGACTAGGACGGGCATCGTTTTGATAGTTCTATGATACTTTCAGATACAATAAAGGGCTGTAGAGAAAACGGTTTCAGGAGAAAAACGCGAGTGCTAACCCTTGGCGTCAACATTGACCACATTGCCACAATTCGACAGGCGCGGCGCACTGTGGAACCCGATCCCGTGGCGGCGGCGGTGTTAGCTGAATTAGCGGGGGCGGATGGAATTACTGCCCACCTGCGGGAAGATCGACGCCATATCCAAGATCGGGATATCCGACTCTTGCGCCAGACGGTGCGAACTCACTTAAATATGGAAATGGCACCAACCGAGGAAATGGTGGCGATCGCACTTGAGGTTAAACCGGATTATATTACCCTGGTTCCGGAACGGCGGGAAGAAGTCACAACCGAAGGAGGATTAGATATTGCGGGTCAAAAATCCCGCCTGGGTGAGGTAGTGACTCAGTTGCAAGATGCCGGGATTCCCGTTAGTCTATTTATCGATGCTGATCCTGCCCAGATCGAAGCCTCGGCAGCTATTAACGCCAAGTTTATTGAACTGCATACAGGGTCTTATGCCGAAGCCAAAGACGAAGCCAGTCGCCAAACGCAACTGGAACTCTTAGCCAAAGGATGCCAACAAGCGATCGCGGCTGGGTTGCGGGTGAATGCAGGTCATGGTTTAACCTATTGGAATGTCTACCCAGTGGCTTGTTTAGAAGGTATGGAAGAACTTAATATTGGTCATAGCATTATCGCACGAGCTTCGCTAGTTGGATTAGAACGGGCAGTTCGGGAGATGAAGCAAGCTATGCGGAGAAAGGGTAAAGCTGTCTTATAAAGACAGGGTTTCAGACCCAAAGGAGTTTCGATGAAGGGAGTTAAGTCAAAAGTAATGTAGATATATACCATGGGATGTCTATCAATTGTAGGGGCGGGTTTAGGGACAATTGTAGGGGCGGGTTTAGGGAATAAATTCCGCTATTCACCGATAACGGAACAACAAAACCCGCCCTATCTCACCGATAACGGAACAACAAAACCCGCCCTATCTCACCGATAACGGAACAACAAAACCCGCCCTTGCTAAGGTTAAAACCATGCCCGACTAGCGAAGTGAAGGGTCAAAACTCTCTCAATTGATCGGGGCGGGTTTAGTTACATCTGGATCAAAAAGAGATGATAGTCGTAAAACCCGCCCCTACACACTCAAAACGATCCCAATCACCTGTTCACCAATCACCCAATTGAAACCATGCAAACCTATTACTATCTAGTCGCCAGTCAACGCTTCTTACTTGAAGAAGAACCCTTTGAAGAAGTTCTCAGAGAACGAACCAAAGACTACCAAGATAAGGGAAAAGAGATTGACTTTTGGCTGGTCAAACAACCCGCATTTTTAGAATCTCCAGAAATGGCGCAAGTTAAACAGGAATGTCCTCAACCTGCTGCCGCTATTATTTCAACCAACCCCAACTTTATCACTTGGTTAAAGCTACGCTTAGAATTCGTCAAAACTGGAGAATTTCAAGCACCATCAGATACAATTCCTGACCCAATTGCGTCTTTAACCTCTGTGTCTTAAAGGAGGCTCTCAATCAAATCCCCACTCTAAAAACAGTAAGCTGGGGCAGCTAACCAAGAAATAAGTACCCCTAAGATTGAACCCACAATTACTTGAAAGGGGGTATGCCCCAGCAATTCCTTTAGACGATCCTCATTAAACTCTTTACCTTCTTGAAATAACTCATCAATAATTTGATTAAGGATACGAGCTTGCTTACCTGCGGCTTGTCGAACCCCTGCGGCATCGTACATAACAATAACAGCAAAAATCGTCGCGATCGCAAAATCAGGAGACGCCCATCCCATCGTTTGTCCCACACCCGCAGCCAAGGCGGTAACCAAGGCTGAATGAGCGCTAGGCATCCCGCCAGTTGTCACCAAGGTGCGGAGATTAAATTTTCGATCCTTCGTTAACTCGACCAGTAGCTTAAGGAGTTGAGCCACTAAACAAGCAATCAGTGCAACCAGTAGCACCTGGTTGTTTAGGATATTGCCAAAATCCTGCATCGTGTTTTAGTTCAAATTGGTTGTTGATCAACGGATGTTTAAGCAGTCACAAATTACAAGGAGTTGCTCTTGAATTCCCTGTTAAGAGTTCCCTTATTCCTTATTCCCTATTCCCCGACAAAAAACTAATAAGTTCGTGCGGTAATGAAATTAGCCAGAGCAATTAAGGGTTGAGAGCGCTCACCAAACGGTTCCAGTTGGGCAATAGCCTCTTCAATCAACTCTTGAGCTTTAGCTTTAGAAGCCTCTAGTCCCCAGAGGCTAGGATAGGTAGCTTTCTGCGCTTGCAGGTCTTTCCCCGCCGTTTTGCCTAATTCCTCCTGAGTCGCAGTGATGTCCAGGATATCATCGATAATTTGAAACGCTAAACCAATATTTTGAGCATAGCGAGACAGACGTTCTATATCCGCATCGGTTGCACCTGCCAAAATTCCACCACAAACGACGCAGGTTTCCAGCAACGCTCCGGTTTTATGGGTGTGAATGTAATGGAGGGTTTCCTCTTGAATATCAGATTTTCCCTCTGACTCCAAATCAACCACCTGACCCCCAACCAATCCAGCCGCGCCCACGGTTCGACCTAAACGAGCAATCACCTGCAAAACCCGCTCTGCTGGAACTCCCTGGGTTTGAGTGGCGACATATTCAAACGCATACGCCAGCAAACCATCGCCAGCGAGAATCGCCATATCCTCACCGTAGACCTTATGATTGGTGAGTTTACCCCGACGGTAGTCGTCGTTATCCATGGCGGGAAGGTCATCATGAATTAACGACATGGTGTGGAGCATTTCCAGGGCGCAGGCGGTTGGCATTGCCATCTCCATCGTGCCACCCATCAGTTCACAGGTTGCCAGACAAAGAATCGGGCGCAACCGTTTCCCCCCCGCTAAGAGAGAATAGCGCATTGCCTCATAAATCTTTTCCGGATAACCTAGGGGTAAAGAACGGTCTAAAGCTGCCTCCACTTGAGCTTTCCGCTCTTTTAGATAGGTCGATAAATCAAAAGCTGGGGATTCCCCATTCGGGGCAGGTCGCCCATCTGTTGCTACCATGCCATTATTCCTTAAATCGTCTGTTCTACTGTCTTAACAATTCTACGAGCCTGGGGGCGTTATGAGTGAGTTCTGGTATAACTGAAAACAGTATTTTGCAATAACATTGTCACCGTCATCGGACCAACGCCACCAGGAACCGGAGTGATAAATTGGCTCATCTCCCGAACGGCATCAAAATCTACATCACCCACCAACCGGGATTTTCCTTGAGCATCAATGACGCGATTTATACCCACATCAATCACAATGGCATTCGGTTTCACTTGATCCGCCGTAATTAGATTAGGACGTCCGACAGCAGCAATCAAGATATCCGCCTGACGAGTCAGTTCAGCCAAATTTTTCGTGCGCGAATGAGCAATAGTAACAGTAGCATCAGCTTCCAGTAACATGAGTGCGATGGGCTTACCGACCAAAATACTCCGCCCAACCACAACTGCATTTTTCCCTTTCAAATCAATCCGGTACTCCCGCAACAGACGCATCACTCCAGCTGGGGTACAACTTTGCAACCCCCTTTCACCGCGCAGCAGACGCCCTAGATTCAGGGGATGCAGTCCATCGACATCTTTATCCGGATCAATTTTATGGAGTAAATAAACCGCATTTAGGTGTGCAGGTACGGGGAGTTGTAACAGAATACCATCGACGTTTGGGTCTTGGTTGAGACGGTCAATGGTTTGCTCGATTTCAGATTGAGAGACATCAGCCGGAAAATGTTGCCCAAAGGAGGCAATCCCAACTTTGGTACAGGCACGTTCTTTATTCCGCACGTAGGCGGCGCTAGCTGGGTGATCACCCACCATTAGTACCGCTAATCCAGGCGGGCGTCCATAGGTTGATTTGAGTCGTTCTACTTCCGCTTTCAGTTGATCTTGAATGCGTTGAGCTAGGGCTTTGCCATCCAGTAACTGAGGGTAAACAGATTTCATAGGCAGGGTGAGAGATATCATCAGGACTTTGATTATTTTACGGGCAGTGGTGTCACTCACCCAGTATTCAATTCTCAAGCATCTAAGCTATAACCGGGATGTACACCATTTAGCGTGGGAACAGTCATGGCAATGTCTGCTCAAAACGACCATCGCTCACGCCTTTGCTCGTCAATTTCAACTCGCCAAAGGTCAACTATGTTTTATCTCCTGCCAATGTGTGCTTTGCTGTTTGGGGGAGGACTGGTAAGTTGTAGCAATGTCCCTCTGCTGGGTAGTCCGAATGGTATGGGTAGCGCCCACACCGTAGATGTTACGGCGATTAGTGAGATCCAATCTACTCAGAATACTCAAGACGTGGTTTATCTTCAAGGTCAAGTTATAAGTCAAGCCCCCTTTTTGAACTCCGGGGCTTATCAGGTTCAGGACACCACAGGCAAAATTTGGGTTGTCAGGAATCAAGAACTTCCCAATGTGGGGGATCAGGTTGTAATTGGGGGACAGGTACAATTTCAAAGTATTCCCATCGGTGGACAGGAAATGGGTGAAGTCTACCTTCAGGAAACCGAACAGCTTGAATGATTTGTCTTATGTCCTTTGTCATTCGTCTTATGTCATTCGTTATTGGTAAGAATGAAGAGTCAATCAATTGAAGTCGCGATCGCGATTCTCTATCGTTCGGGACGGTTCCTGATGCAGCTTAGGAACGATATCCCAGGTATTCTTTATCCAGGGTGCTGGGGGTTCTTTGGCGGTCATCTTGAACCCGGAGAAACGCCAGAGGTGGGAATGCGGCGAGAATTACTCGAAGAGATTTCCTATTCTCCCCCCCAATTGGCAGCGTTTGATTGCTATAATGATGCCCACGTTATTCGTCATATATTCCACGCCCCTTTAACGGTGGAATTGAATCAATTGGTACTCCAAGAAGGTTGGGATCTGGGTTTATTGACGCCTGAAGATATAAAGGCAGGTCAGGCTTATTCGGAAGTAGCAGGTCAGGTACGTCCTCTAGGGCAACCTCACCAGACAATTTTATTAGATTTCTTGGCGAGGAAACCGTACCAATGACCCTGACGCGACTGCGATTGTCTCATCTTTTACGTTTTAGCCGATATGCCAGCCTTTCGATGAAACTGATGGCGGTGGGGGTAATTATCACTTTGGTGTTCATCCTCATCGCTATTTTCGCCCCAGCTTTTCAAGCATGGGGATGGCTGCAAGATCCCACTGCATCCCTGATTAACCCGATTCACGAACCTCCCGGTGGTGAACACTGGTTCGGTACGACACGCCAAGGGTATGATGTTTTCTCCCGCACCTTATTTGGTACTCAAGCGGCGTTAAAGGTGGTGATTCTAGCAACCAGCTTGAGTTTAATTATTGGTGTTCCTTTGGGGTTAGTTAGTGGATATCTCGGCGGTAGATTAGATCGGGTGTTGCTATTTTTGATGGATACGATCTATACCTTACCGGGATTGTTGTTATCGATTACCTTAGCTTTTGTAGTTGGGCGAGGCGTCTTCAATGCCGCGATCGCACTCAGTATTTCTTATGTTCCCCAATATTATCGCGTTGTCCGTAACCATACCGCCAGCGTCAAAACTGAATTATTTATCGAAGCCGCGCAAGCGATGGGGGCTTCTCCTGGGCGGGTTCTCTCCCGTTATTTGTTTCTCAATGTAATTCAAAGTGTCCCGGTTTTATTTACCCTCAATGCGGCTGACGCTATTTTAATTTTAGGTGGACTGGGATTCTTGGGATTGGGACTCCCAGAAGACACTCCAGAATGGGGACATGATTTGCGTCAAGCGCTGGATGCTTTACCTACAGGGATTTGGTGGACAGCGTTATTTCCTGGTTTAGCGATGACATCGATGGTGGTTGGTTTATCGTTGTTGGGAGAAGGGTTAACGGAGATTATTAATCCCCGTGGGCGATAGGGGAGATGAGGGAGATGGCGGAGATGGGGAGATGGAGGTAGTTACGCTAAACCTTAGTCAGGGCGGGTTTTGCACCAACGTTATCATCAATAGCGACAAGAAAGTCCCTAAACCCGCCCCTACAAATCAGGGTTTTGCACCAACGTTATCATCAATAGCGACAAGAAAGTCCCTAAACCCGCCCCTACAAATCAGGGTTTTGCACCAACGTTATCATCAATAGCGACAAGAAAGTCCCTAAACCCGCCCCTACAAATCAGGTTCCTGACTAGCGCCGCGAAGGATCAAAACTTTTCCAGGAACCGGAAATCGCCTCACTCTCGTCGAATAATTCAGACATAGCTATGAACGCTAGGTATTCTATCAGCCAATTTGTATGAAATTTATCCAACCCAAGTCTATAGGTTTCGCCGCTATTGGCGGGTTACTACTCATCCCTCTTGCTAGTGCAGGGTTTTGGTGGACAAGTTCTGTCGCCCAACTGCCTAAACCCGACAATGTATCTCAAGATAGTCCATCCCTCTCTCCGATTCATCCCGATGAATCCATTGATGATACCCTAAATGAACGCTTTTCTCTCTCAAACTCTCTAGAACGCATTCAACAAATTAGAAACGCCCTGTCCAGCTTCCAACAGTTAACCGAAACCAGCCAACCCATTTTAGGCGATCGCAAAATGGCGGAAATTGGTCATACTGACTGGGAAACGCAGCATCTGGGTTTTCCCAACTGGGTGGGTTCTGTAGAAGGCACGCTTAAAAAACAAGCGTATCAGATTGCTAAACTCGAATTTGAACTCGCTCAAAAACAATTCCAAGATGGCGAAATTACTCAAGCTGCGTTAGACCAAAAAGAAGCCAATTACCGC
The DNA here is from genome assembly GCF_000155555.1 of Coleofasciculus chthonoplastes PCC 7420. Taxonomy (GTDB): domain Bacteria; phylum Cyanobacteriota; class Cyanobacteriia; order Cyanobacteriales; family Coleofasciculaceae; genus Coleofasciculus; species Coleofasciculus chthonoplastes_A. Next base: position 60,236 of record NZ_DS989841.1, on the reverse strand, counting down.
CGCGCTGAACAAGACTTCCAAGCCTTTTGGAATTCATTCAACATCGCTGATTAGTATGGTTTAATATAGCCTGTTCCCTGTGACACACCGAGCGAAGTCGAGGTGTTCCCTGTTCCCCGTTCCCTGACAAATGACAAATGACGTAATTGGTATTGACTTAGGTGGAACCGCGATTAAGCTGGGACTTTTCCAGAAAAATGGCACTTGCATCCAATCTGTAACAGTGGCGACGCCCCAACCCTCAACTCCAAAAGCCGTGGTTGAGGTAATGGCTGACGCGATCGCACAACTTGATACTAACCATAGCGTAATTGCCATTGGTGTGGGTACTCCCGGACCTGCTGATGCAACCGGACGGATTGCGAGAGTGGCGATTAACCTCAACGATTGGCATGATATTCCCTTAGCGGATTGGTTAGAAGCTAAAACAGGTTGTCCCACAATTATCGCCAATGATGCCAATTGCGCGGGTTTAGGCGAAGCTTGGTTAGGTGCAGGACGTCAGTTTCGCCATCTGATTATGCTGACGTTGGGTACTGGCGTCGGCGGTGCAGTTATTCTAGATGGGAAACTCTTTGTTGGTCATCAGGGCGCAGCCGGGGAGTTGGGGTTAATCACGTTAAATCCAGAGGGTCCACCTTGTAATAGTGGCAATCAAGGTTCTCTGGAACAATATCTGTCCATTGGGGCAATTCGTCGCCGTACCGGAAAAGAACCTGCTGAACTTGGGATTTTGGCAAATGAAGGCAATCCAAAGGCGTTAGCATTCTGGCACTATTACGGACGGGATTTAGGTGCAGGATTAGCGAGTTTAATTTATATCCTTACTCCAGAAGCAATTATTATTGGCGGTGGAGTTAGTGCAAGTGCCAAATTTTTCTTCCCGGCGGCTTGGGCAGAAATTGAACGTCGAGTGTTACCGAGTTCTCGTACAGGTTTACAGTTACTTCCCGCTACGCTAGGTAATCAGGCGGGAATGGTTGGGGCTGCCAAATTAGCGCTGCAAATGAGAAATGATGAATTATGAGTTGTTATTGGTCATTGGTCATTTGTCATTGGTCATTTGTCAAGCTGAACAGCTAATATTTCCCCCAGCTTCCCCAGCTTCCCCAGCTTCCCCAGCTTCCCCAGCTTCCCCAGCTTCCCCAGCTCCCCCAGCTTCCCCAGCTCCCCCAGCTTCCCCAGCTTCATCATATCTACGAAGCTGCTCAAGTATTTTCATGCCTGTTCCCTCAAGTCAAAGCACCACCGCAACTCGAACCACACCCGGCGGTGCAACCGTAACAATAGGAAGCTGTGCGAATTTCGTCAATGATATCTAAGCTTCCTGCGGCTAATAACTTACCTACGGTTAACGTTTCCCCAGTACCAGACTTAGCCGGAATCTCTTCCATCTGATTAAAATCACAGTCGTAAACATTTCCCCGATAATCAATCGAGAGTTCATTCCGACACATCAAATGTTCCACCGTCGTCGGATTAAAATTATCTTCCAGAAACTTCAGATAAGGTGTATACAGCTTGATTCGTTGCAGATAAAACTTCGTTCTGCCAATAGGCAAATTGGTAATCGTAAACAACTGGTTAAACTCAATATCAAAATTTTCCTTAAGGAACCGTTTATAATCCTGTTCCAACTTCACCTGATTTGGCGTTAAGGAAAAATCTTCACTCACAGGCAACACCGGGTTATAAACCAAATCCAGGATTAACTGCGGATTTTTTCCATACCCCAATTGATTTAACCGTTGAATTGCCCGAATCGAATCATTGTACACTCCTTTCCCCCGCATTTTATCCACATTATCCTCTAAATAGCAGGGAAGCGAGGCAACAACTCTCACCTGATGTTGGGCAAAGTAGTCTGGCAAATTCTGGAATCCCGGTTCAAAGAAAATTGTCAAATTTGACCGCACAATCACTTCCTTTCCCGTTGCCCGCGCTGCTTCAACTAAGGGTTTAAACCCATAATTCATTTCCGGCGCACCCCCGGTTAAATCAACGGTTTTGATTTGCGGAAAGCGATGAATCAGTTCGATAAGTTGGTCACAAATTTCCGGGGTCAGTTCTTCCGTGCGTTTAGGTCCCGCTTCCACATGGCAATGGGTACAGGCGAGATTACAGCGTTTTCCCAGATTGATTTGCAGAACCGTAATTTTGTTTTTAGTTAAAGGTGTCCTCAGTTTTTTGCGAAATGGTGTTACCGCTAATGTGGCTGTCTGTGTCACTACGTTAAATCCCTGGAAATGTATATTGACTTCAGCATCTGACTAGCTAAACCCATATCGGCTAGCTGAGTCTATAATAAATCATTTAAGCTGTCATGCATTTAAATTGGGTATTAGTAGCGAGCAAGATGCTCAATGTAGCGAGCAAGATGCTCAATGTAGCGAGCAAGATGCAAAGCCTGCGGCATGGCTTCGCTTAACGCACTACGGACAAGGATTCCGCAATTATTGATATTAAGGTTTAAATACCGAACAACTTAGTCTGACCTAGATCAATTCAACATGAGTGCAATGATTTTTTGCTGAGAATCAGCTTAATCTATATATAGCAACCGCCATAGCGGTTAGGACACATCATTTATGTAGAGACGCGCCATGGCGCGTCTCTACAATGGTGCCGAAAGTCCTAATCGATGTGTCTACTGCTATAAGTAGTCGGACTTTAATTTATTTAGCAAGTCCTCAGGATTAGAGCGGTTCTAAGTGGAGTCGATACCGATACAAGGCGACGGGTTGATCTAACGCCTTAAAATAATCAGGATCTTGAGGGGAAAGGTAAATCGCGGTGATTTGCCATGCTTCAATTCCTGAATCTGGTGATGGCAATTGATGATAAGCGGTTGTGGTTTCCACCTGATTGAAATAGGGTTGGTTTGTACCGCGAAAGTATTGGTTAGTAACTTCTGTGGCAATAAAGCGATCGCGGCTGGGGGTTTCTGTGTTTCGACCTGTAACAATAGAGATCAGTTGACGTCCCGATCGCAATTCGGTTATTTGGCGATTTACAGACGCCGGATCAACCTTAACTGAACGAATGGCGTCATTACCGAGATAGGCTTGGGCGATATTTAAGCCATTAAATTCTCGATCCGCCACAATCGCTGATTCTGTTTGCTGGGGAAGCGGTATGATGCGATCGCGAGATTTGGATTGCACCTGATCAACCCGTTCAAACCGTACCTGAAACTGTATCGGTTGATTTAAATAGCGGCGATTACTCTTAAATCCCGGCGTGACTATTTCTGGCGCTAACGGTGCAACTTGTTCGACGAGGGTGCTGGTAACATTCCAAGTTCCCTCCATCCAATCGGGATAAACCAAATCCCCCGTCGCCGCCGTTACTGGGGGTTTACCTTGCCAATCGGGAAACTGCGCCATGCGATCGGCTAATTGTCCGGCTTGGGCTGGATTTGTCCAAAAGCAGTAGACTAAAATTAAGCCTAATCCTATGAGTCTGGGGATAATTGCCACAACTAAGTTGATCGTTGCTTGCTTGGTGTCGGTGAATAAGAAAGAGCGCGATCGCACTCACAGTAGGATACCTCGCCAGTGAACTTCTGCCCAATCATGCCAATTTCTCGGTTAGATGCGACAACCTGTAGGTGTTTTTTCAGGCGAGTCCAAAATTGAGGCTGTATCCCTCATCCTGTCAGGGTTTGCCGCCTCTTTTGCTGGCAAGGAGGTTGTCGCAATGGCTGAAAAGCTTATGGAGAGAGGATTTGAGTCTAATTTGTTTAAGGGGTCTTGTCAAAGGCGATGGCTGAAATGCTATAGTTATACCAGGTTGTCGCGATCGTACCTTGAAAACCAAATACAGTATAGGTTCTGAGAGGCTGCACTTGGAATTCCCCTGAATCCCTATCAGGGATTGAAACCCACGCAAATCTTTGCCAGCGAGGAACTGACCAATGAACCTTGGAATTCCCCTGAATCCCTATCAGGGATTGAAACGTCCGAATTCATAAGCTAGTAACTCACTGCTTTCTTGGAATTCCCCTGAATCCCTATCAGGGATTGAAACTACTCGTATTCGCTTTCAGCCATGCAATAGCTTCCTTGGAATTCCCCTGAATCCCTATCAGGGATTGAAACGCTCCAATTGTTTCAGATCTAGAGCAATATTTTGCTTGGAATTCCCCTGAATCCCTATCAGGGATTGAAACCGTCTGATCGCAACAACCCCGCCCTTGAAAGCATTTTTTCGACTTGGAATTCCCCTGAATCCCTATCAGGGATTGAAACTTCCATTTTTGTAAACAGGCGTAAATGATACTAGGCTTGGAATTCCCCTGAATCCCTATCAGGGATTGAAACTACTAAAGTTCCAGCAAACCCTGGGGAAATGTGTTCTTGGAATTCCCCTGAATCCCTATCAGGGATTGAAACTATTGGGTGTCCTCCGGGTACTTGGGATTTTAGCTTGGAATTCCCCTGAATCCCTACCAGGGATTGAAACTTCAAAGCTGATTACAATAGGCTATTGATGCAAGCTGGAATTCCTTATTAATCCCTACCAGGGATTGAAACTTGGCGGCGGGTGTAAGTGTCGAACGGAACGAACCCTGGAATTCCTTTTGCTTCTTGCTCCCCTCTCCCCAGGGTGGGAGAGGGGCTGGGGGTGAGGGGTTTCTAGCTTAATTTGACACGGATTGGCAATGCCGTACCCCTACAAATACCCTTAACCTCATACATCAATCAAGTGAACAATTCCCTATCGCCTCAATTCAGATCAACAAAGCATTGAAAAGATAGCCAACGCCAATAATTCCCATCGTCATCAACGCAATAAAGACAGCCAATAACTCAGGCTGCAACACCTTCCGAAGAATCACCATTTCCGGCAACGATAACGCCGTAACCGCCATCGTAAACGATAGAACCGTCCCCAAAGGCAACCCTTTATTCACCAACGCCTCAGTAATCGGTAAAACCCCAGCAATATTAGCATAAAGCGGCACTCCCATCACCACCGCGATCGGCACCGCTAACGGATTTCCCGCCCCCGCCCACTGGGTAATAATATCGGCAGGAACATACCCGTGAATTCCCGCCCCAATTGCAATCCCACCTACCACATAAAGCCAGACAGACTTAACAATTTCACTCGCCGAATAATGACCCTGTTCAAATCGTTCTTTCCAAGTCAGTTCCATATCATCGCCCTGATCCGGATCAGACTCTGACCCTTGGCGAGACTTCTGCAACGCCCAGACAAAGGGTTCCACCCACTTTTCCAGGTGTAGCATCCCAATAATATAACCCGCCGCGATCGCTAATCCCACCCCAAAGGCAATATAGATCACCGTTGCCTTTAGCCCAAACAATCCCCATAATAAAATAACCGCGACTTCATTCACCATTGGCGCAGCAATCAGATAGGAAAACGTGACCCCCAATGGCACACCCGCCTCTAAAAACCCAATAAATAACGGCACAGCGGAACAGGAACAAAACGGCGTGATAATGCCAATTGTTGCCGCTAAACCATTGCCAAAAATCGTCCGCTTGCCACTAATCCAGTAGCGAATCTTTTGCGGATCGAGAAACGTTTGCACCGTTCCCACTATAAAACTAATCACAATTAATAGAGTCAGCACTTTAGGAACATCGTAGAAAAAGAAGTGCAGCGCTGACCCCAGAGACGAATGCAACGATAAACCCAAAAGTTTAGTGACAATTTGATTAGATAACCAATCAAAGGGATAAAATAAATCAACCATAAACTTATCCTTAGTTAGGTGTTAAGCTGTTCGGCACTTAAACCTTAATGTCAATAATGGCAAAATCCTTGTATGTAGTGCGTTAAGCGAAGCCATGCCGCAGGCTTTGCATCTTGCTCGCTACTAATACCCAATTTATCGCTACTAATACCCAATTTAAATGAACGACAGCTTAGGTGTTAGGTGGCAATAAGCAACAGATAACAGTAGTGTGATCGTCTTGCAAATAAGTAGTCGGACAAAAGAAAACGGTACTGTATTAAGTGCAAGTAAATCGCCCTCAAACCCTTACTGTTCCCTGTTCCCTGTTCCCTGTTCCCTAATCTCAACCGTTAACTTTAATTGTGTCCACCCACTTATGACGAATGACAAATGACAAATGACAAATGACAAATGACTTAAGACTGGAACAACGGTTTAATTTGCTCTGAGGAAATTACCTTTCCTTTACTCACCACTTTGCCATTGACAACCAAAGCTGGAGTAGACATAACCCGGCGTTTAGCAATCTCCACAGGGTCAGTAATATGCAGGATTTCAGCCTCAATACCCAAAGACGCGATCGCACGTCGCGCATTCTCTTCTAATTGATGGCATTTTTTACAACCCGTTCCCAGAATTTCTACCGTAAGCGTATCCATAATTAAAGCCTCATGATAGTTTGCATCGTGGTCAAATTTATTAGAATTATCTTCCCCATTAAAACTAACATCCTTGAAGACAACACACTGGCGTTCTTCCCCCAACCGTTGAGCATTTTCCTGACACCGATTGAGCAAAGGCAATAATTCTGTTCGTAGCCGTTGCAATTGCTGGATATTATCTTCAATTTGCTGAACTTTTCTCAGCAACATCTGATAAACTTCACCACAAGACAGAGAATCTCCATCTTGTAATGCTAGTAATTCTTTAATTTCGTCTAAGCTTAAACCTAATGCCTTCGCCCGACTAATAAAGGACAACCGTTCAATATCCTGGTCATCAAACAAGCGATATCCAGCCTCGGTACGTTTCGGACTCGGAATCAATCCAATCCGTTCATAAAAGTAAAGGGTTTGGGGATTAAGTCCCAACTTACGCGCCACTTCACCAACTTGAAGCATATTGCCCCAGCTCATATCAGAATCCAGTGCCTTAATCATAAACCTTATACTTAGGTATAAAGTCAACCCCTAGTCAGAGAATATTGCCACAAAAAGCCCCTCCCCCCTCGCAGCTCACAAGGGTAGGTTTTTTAAGATGGGGGTTTAGGCTAGACTTGGAAGACAGGTAGACCATCACTTCGACTTCGCTCAGCGACCCACTTCGACTTCGCTCAGCGACCGTAGACAAGGAAGAGTGAGAACGAAAAATAGGGCGTTTCGGCTTTTAGAAGTTAGTTTGACCGAACCGAATTCTGTACGGTTTTTCCCCCTTGTCTTCTTTCCTTCCTTGTCCTCCTTGTCTTGTCTCCACCCTTAAATAAAAAACCTACACCTGTCAGCCCCCTCGCAGGGGGGAATAATCCAGTCCGCGCAGGCGGACTTTGTTTGTGTAGCCGCGACTTCTAGTCGCCGTAGCAAACAAAAAGGGAGTTACTTAAATGCATCAATTAACTTAACAACTCGCTCTTTAATCTCATCTCGTACTCGCCGAAACGTCTCAATCGGTTCACCCGCCGGATCATCCAATTGCCAATCCTGAAACACCTCCCGCAACACCCAAGGTTCAGGCAAATTCACCCCACAGCCACACAAAGAAATCACTGCATTAAAATCATTAGGATTAAACTCAATCAACGGCTTAGAGGTTTGCTCACTAATATCAATCCCAATTTCCGACATCACCTCAACCGCCGTAGGATTCACCTTAGACGCCTCCAACCCCGAACTCGTCACTACAACCTTCCCCGCTCCTAACGTGCGAGCAAATCCTTCTGCCATTTGGGAACGACAGGAATTTTGCTTACAAACAAACATAATCGATTTCATCGCCATACTCGCTTATTTATCCTTATCAATCAAACACTCCGTTCCGATCATGTCCAGTTAAGCCAGCCCTTAAAAATCTGATTGGTAGTCGCTTCAATCCGCGCCCCTGATAAGAGGACTAAAGTCCTCACTACAAACTCCTAACTCAACGCGCAAGACAACGCGGATCACGCAACGTTGCCTTCTCCGGTTCCCGTGGAAACCACATCGCCGTTCGCTTACAAAACTCCACCAACATCAACATCACAGGCACCTCAATTAACACCCCGACAACCGTCGCCAACGCCGCACCCGAATTCAAACCAAACAACATCACCGCCGTGGCAATTGCCACCTCAAAATGATTACTTGCCCCAATTAACGCCGCCGGAGCCGCATCTTCATACGCCAGATTCAACTTTAACGCCGCCACATAAGCAATAAAGAAAATGAAATTCGTCTGGATAAACAACGGCACAGCAATCAGCAAAATATGCAGCGGGTTATTAACAATTAACTCCCCCTTGAACGCAAACAACAGAACCAACGTAATTAAAAGCGCCGCAATTGAAATCGGACTCAGATATTTAATAAATCTCCGTTCAAACCACTCTTTACCCTTATGTTTAAAAATCCAATACCGACTATACATCCCCGCCGCCAACGGCAACCCCACATAAATCAATACCGATAACACAATGGTTTGCCAGGGTACAGTTAAATTATTCGCCGCTAACAACCATCGTCCTAAGGGAGCATACAGAAACAACATCGCCAACGAATTCACCGCTACCATCACCAAGGTATGTCCTTGATTACTGTAAGACAGATACCCCCACATCAAAACCATCGCCGTACAAGGGGCAATCCCTAATAAAATTGCCCCAGCGATGTAAGAATTTGCTAAAGTAACCTCCGCCCCGCGAATAATCTCCGTTTGCGATAACAAAGGCTGAAACAACCAACCCAGAAAAAACTGGGCAAAAACTACCATGGTGAACGGCTTAATCAACCAATTCACCACCAGCGTTAAAATTACAGGTTTTGGCGCACGCACTGCCCGTTTCGCTTGGGTGAAATCAATTTTCACCATAATCGGATACATCATGAAAAACAGGCAGATAGCGATAGGAATGGATACCTGATAAATACTCATGGCATCCAATGTATCCGCCACACCAGGAAATAATTTGCCCAGGGCGATACCTGCAAGAATGCAGAGTACCACCCAAACGGTGAGATATTTTTCAAAGAAACTCAGTTGACCCCCAACTTGAGGGGGCGAGGAGGTGGTATGAGATGAATGGGTACTCATAGGAATGCAACCGTTAATGGTTAAAACTTTTTCTGTTTGCGTAACAACTCACCGAGGGTGAGATTGAATTCAACTTTGCCGTCAAAGACAGTGCCTACCTTGTGTTGAAAGAAATGCACGTTAGCTAGGTGATACCCCTCTTCCGGTAGCGGTATATAGCCAACTGAACTGACAATTTCTGGGGCGTTCTCCAGGTAAAACGCCACAAATTCTGCTAACGCTGGGTTTTTCTGGGCAGCCGCCGCGTTAACGTAGATAAACAACGGTCGAGTTAGGGGTTGATATTCAGCATTCTCAACGGTTTGACGTGACGGGAATACAGCCCCCTTGCCACTATCGACCGCGATCGCCTTTAATTTATCTGGAATCGCTTCGTAATAGGCTAAACCAAAATAGCCCAATGCATTGGGGTCTTGATTCACCCCCTGTGCCAGGATTTCATCATCCTCACTGGCGGTATAATCGCTACGACTCGACCCCGCTTCACCGACGATGGCTTCGGTAAAGTAATCAAAGGTACCAGAATCTGTCCCTGGACCATATAAATTTAAAGGTTTCTGGGGAAAAGACTCCCGGACTTGATTCCATTGAGTGATTTGGCGTTGGGCTTCGGGTTCCCAGATTTTTTGCAATTCTGCCACCGTGAGACGGTCTACCCAATCATTTTCGGGATTGACGACAACGGTAATCGCATCAAAGGCAACAGGGAGTTCAATGTAAGCCACCCCTGCTTGTTTACAAGCTGCCATCTCATCAGTTTGAATCGGGCGAGAGGCATCATTAATATCGGTTTCGCCAGCACAGAACTTTTTAAACCCACCCCCTGTACCCGAAAAGCCCACGGTGACATTAACGGGCGCTTTTGTCATGGCATTAAATGTCTCCGCAACAGTTTTCGTAATCGGATACACCGTACTCGAACCATCAATTTTAATTGGTTGGGGCGACTGCGACTGGACTTGGGAACAGGCGCCCAGGAGTGCCGTAGCTGTCGCAATTAGCGCCAGTTTTGTCCATGGCAGGATTTTGGGTTTGGGGATAACCTTCATTGAACTCGACCCCCTTCTAGAATTATGGGATTACCTTTATCATTTCAAAAAAAATTGATTTGTCAATCCCTGATATTCAGAATTGAGGCGATGTAGAACAGGAGCCAGGAGCTAGGAGCCAGGAAACAGAGGGCAGAAGGCTGATTAGAGCGATACTCCAAAAAAAGTTGATACCAGACAATTGTAGAGACGCGCCATGGCGCGTCTCTACACCCCTACGCCTTTGAACCCCAGATACTAATCCGAACAGGGACGAGCGGGTAAAATTGGGCTAAAGCGACGGTAGTCCGCCAAATATTGTTCTAACAGGACAAACTGAGGCAAATTCAGGCTGTAATAAACCCAACGCCCTTCCTGACGGGCGCGAACCAAGCTAGCTTCTTTGAGCGTTTTCAAGTGAAACGATAACTTCGACTGACTCACCTCCAGCACTTCGCAGAGTTCACACACACACAGTTCCTGTTCTCGCAACAGTTCCAGTAGCTTGACCCGAATCGGGTCAGATAAAGCATGAAAGCTGGAAGTAATCAGACTCAGATTGGTAGGGGAGGCGGTGCTTTGCATCAACTTTTCTTGAAACGTCTCCTTAATTGTAGCTGAGGTGCAAGGTAGAGACGTATCAGGGCGCGTTTTTATGTGATAATTCGCCTTCTTTTACTCCCCTTTCAAGCTAATCATCAGACTTAAGCAGTTGACCCAAATACAGTTCAACGAACATTTCAGCCGCAGCCGGATTGAGTTTCTTTAAGGCGGAAACAATATCAGCAGTCAGTATGTTGATTCGCCAAATTTCTCGCGATTAAATCTAATCATTGTAGGGTGGGTTAGGCGGTACTCAATTTCACAACATAGCCATTTAATGAGATATCCGCCGTAACCCACCAATCCTTCGGATCAAATTACTCGCTTAACCCTCTGAATTGAAAACACGCAGAAAGGACGCGATCGCACGTTTACCCGAAGCCGTATACTTATCCTGAGTCGATCTCGGCGTTTCCCCAGGATTTGATTGTTGGCGTAACATCACCGGACGCAAGACCCAGAGTAGAATAGCGATACTCAGAATAATCGCCGTCGGATTATCGCCATACTTCAATAAGGGCGTGGGATCAATAGGTGGAGTCGTTGGGTTAGCTTGGCTGGTGGAAATCGTAGCTTGTTCCTTTGACATGAATTTGTCTTTCCTTGGCGTTCGACATCTTTATGATTCCTTAGCTACCTATGTCTAAAACCTGCACTTTCGGCTCATTCTTGCTGCTACTGTTGAAAGTGAGCCAAAATTGAGCCATTAACCGGACATTCAATAGATAAGTAAGCATGGCGGTTACTCTCAAAGCCTCTAAACCGGGACGGGAAAAAGTTGATCAGGCAAGAAGGAAGAAAGGTTGGACAGCAACAGCCGCCGCCTGGTATCAAGATGCTAAGACTTCAGCAGCAACCCTGAAGCGGTTTAGGCGGGGATTACCCATTCAGCAAGATGCCTTTATTGGAATTTGTCAGGCTGTTGGGATAGAGAATTGGCAAGAAATTGTTGATGAAAACTCCACTGAGTCAACCGTTCCCCCTGTAACGTTTACGGCTTATGCTGAGGAGACATGGGTTGGTCGAACCGAAATTATTACCCAGTGGCGTGAAAAACTACGGGGAAACTGCCGAATTTTGCTGATTACTGGCATTACCGGACAAGGGAAAACAGCCTTAGCTGAACGCTTGGCGGTAGAATTACAACAAGAGTGGCAGTATTTGCCGCCTGTTACCTTTGATGATGAGACAATACGAGATTTTGTCAGCGCAGCGGAAAAACTGCTGAGGAATTTAAACGAAAGGGTGACAACAGAGGATCGCAAACACCCCGATTTATTACTCAATCGCTTAGTCCAAAAACTCCGCCGTCATCCTTATTTAGTCCAGATTGATTCTTTAGAAGCGTTGTTATTCGGAAAGACAGGTTTAGCCGCACGAACTGAATTTCAGGAGCCATATAAGCAGTGGTGGCAGTTCTTTCAAGCCGTGTTAGTAGGGACAGAGTGCCAGAGTAGGCTGATAGTAACTTCTCAGGAGTTACCGACATCGTTTGCCAGTTGTAAGTTCAAAACCTGGCAGAATATTCAACTACCAGGATTGTCATACTCAGAGCAATTAGAGTTATTTGAAAAGCACTTGAATCAAGCCGAAGTGACGATTTCACCAGAGGCTAAATCCTATCTGGAACGCATCGGTAAAGCCTATGAAGGACATCCTTTAGTGATTGAAGTAATCGCTGGGGAAATTTTGGCAGAATTTGCGGGTGATGTCGTGGGATACTGGCAGCGTTACCAGCAGGAATTTGCGGCAATTGAAGCTGTACCTGGGAATGATGCGTTGCAGTTGAAAGTCAAGGAACGGGTGCGGATATCTCTGGGACGATTAGCCAGAGATGTTTCTTTGGGGTTTAATTTGCTCTTGAGCAGTTCCGTTTATCGTCGTCCTGTACCAGAATCGTTTTGGTTTGCTATGTTAGGGGATACAACAGAGGCGGAAAAAGCCACGGTGTTGAATACGTTAAAATTGCGGGCGTTGGTGATTCGGGAAGGTATTCAAGGAAGTCAAGTTCTGCTACGTCAGCATAATTTAGTTCGTAATACTGCTTACGAACTGCTAAAAACGAACAATGAATCAGCATGGTATAAGGCGCATAAAATTGCCGCCCAGATGTGGCTAAATGCCTATCAACCTGAACCCAATAGAGACAAAATTGAGCAGGTACAGGCTTATCTGGAAGCCTTTCACCATTTTTATCAGATAGAAGATTGGAAAAAGGCACTTGATATTTTAGAGATTGAGCCGATATCTGGTAATAACTTGCTCCGGCAGCTTCTAATTTGGGGCTATTATCGAGAAATCATTATATATTCTCAGCAGTATTTAACCATTGCTAGAGAGATTGGCGATCGTAAATGCGAGGCAAAAGCTTTGGGTAATCTGGGCAATGCTTACCAATCTCTAGGAGAGTACAGCCGTGCTATTGAGTATCACCAGCAGCGTTTAACCATTGTAAAAAAAATTGGCGATCGCCAGGATGAGGGAGGTGTCTTGGGTGATCTAGGCAATGCTTACGACGCTCTCGGAGACTACAGACTTGCCATCAAGTATCATCAGCCGCATTTGACTATTGCTAGGGAAATTGGCGATCGCTACGGTGAAGAATGTGCCTTGGGTAATCTGAGTAATGCTTACGACGCTCTCGGAGACTATAGCCGTGCTATTGATTATCTCCAGCAATGTTTGACTATTGCCAGAGAAATTGGCGATCGCTACGGTGAGGGAACAGCCCTAGGCAATCTAGGCAATACTTATCGTTCTCTAGGAGACTATAGTCGTGCTATCGAGTATCATCAGCAGCATTTAACTATTGCTAGGGAAATTGGCGATCGCAATGGTGAAGGAAGAGCTTGGGGTAATTTGGGCAATGCTTATCACGCTCTAGGAGACTATAACCGTGCTATTGAGTATAACCAGCAACATTTAACTATTGCTAAAGAGATTGGCGATCGCTGTGGTGAAGGAATAGCCTTGGGTAATCTGGGAATTACTTACGACGCTCTCGGAGATTATAGCTGTGCCATCAATTGTTACCAGCAGAGTTTGACTATCGCCAGGGAGATTGGCGATCGCTATGGTGAGGGATTTGCTTTGGGTTGTTTGGGCAATGCTTACGCATCTCTAGAAGACTACAGCGGTGCTATCAAGTATAATCAGCAAAGTTTAATAATTGCTAGGGAGATTGGCAACCGCCAAGGTGAGGGAAATGCCTTGGGTGGTTTGGGCAATGCTTACAAATCTCTAGGAAACTACAGCCTTGCTATCGAGTATCACCAGCAACATTTTACAATTGCCAGGGAGATTGGCAACCGCTACGGAGAGGGATGTGCTTTGGGTAATATAGGAGTAACGTTCCGTAAACTTGAACAGTATTCAGAAGCGTTAGACTATTCCCAGAAAGCATTAGAAATTTTTCAGGAGATTGGCGATCGTTCTTCTGAAGCGGAAGCCTTTAAAAACTTAGCAGAAATCCACTATAAATTAGGTAATTTCAATCTCGCACTAGACTATTGCAAACAAGCGTTAACACTTGCAACAGCATTAGGCATACCGCCAGCGAAAGATTGTCAGGAATTAAAGGATAAATTAGAAGCAGATGGAAACTAGGAGATGACGAATTATACCAAATCCGGGTTAGCTACCCCCGTTATAATCTAGTCCGCGCAGGCGGACTTTGTTTGTGTAGCAGCGATTTCAATCGCCGTGGAAAAAGGGGGTGATAAAGGCGGATTTGGTATTATAGCAATCGCCATAGCGGTTAGGACGCATCTTATGGTAGAGACGCGCCATGGCGCGTCTCTACATTGACATCAATAACTAATGTGCGCCTGATTCACCTCGATTTCACACCTTTAACAGCAACCGCCGCCAGTATAGTGCCAGGTGGAATCAGTAATCAGAATATCCTTAGATGTACCGAGGTTAGCGGCTGTTTTATCACACACCGACGCCGGAAGACCTTTTTGCAGAACATGACCCGCGTTATCATCAAAAACCTCTTGGCTTCCACTGTAAATCGCCGTTTTCCCGGTAAAAATACAAGCGCCATCTTCCGGAATTGGCACTTTGAATGCCACAGAATCTAAACTTTCTAACAGCAAAGGTTCATCTAATTGATAACTTTGACAATCCAACAATCGATAAGGACGCCGCGCCCGGATTTCCACTTGACCAAACCCGACATGAACCAAATGTTGGATATACTCGTTGTAGGTCAACGCCCCTGATAAGCACATTGCCCGTAACCGTTCATCTTGGCGTAAATGATCAGGAATCGGACGGGTAGCGATGGGATCACTCATAATCAAGCGTCCGCCAATTTTTAACACCCGATAGGCTTCTTGTAAGGCTTTCGTTAAATCTTCAGGTTCAAAGATATTAAATAGACAATTCTGAGCAACAACATCAACCGAAGCATCGGGTACAGGGAGATTAAAGGCATCGCCGTCACGAATGTCGATAAAACTTGGGTCAAACCAAGGATTATCTTGAGCAGCGCTTTCTAAGTTACGAGTCGCTGCTTCCCGCATCGCCTTGACGGGATCAACGGCAATGATACGACCAGGACGCCGGGAAAAATAGGCAAATTGCAGGGCTTCTAAACCGCCACCCACGCCTACATAAAGTACCGTTGGCTCGTTTATCAGTTCCGCCTGATGAACGGTTGTCCCACAACCATAGTTCATTTCCTGCATTTGCTGGGGAATTTTCAGTCCGGGAAGTTGCAGGGGACTGCTTTGCACACAACATAACCCCACTTCCGGGGTTTGGGCGACTTCACTGTAAAATTCTGCGGTTGTTTCTAGATACGTCATAGTGTTTGTTGTTGTCATTTGTCTTATGTCATTGGTCATGGGTGACTCAATGACGATTTATGCTGTCAGCATTCTTTCTCTGAGGGTATTAAACTGGGGTTGAATTAGTTTTTGCTGAGAATCGGTTAAAGTTTATCAATTTTTGAGTTATTGCTGTCGCTATAACAGATGTAGCTCAAGTCAATTAAGATGAATGGTATTGACTGGTATGCTGGTGGGTTGAGCGAAGCCGAAACCCACCCTACGGTATATCAAGGGTTTTGCTTTCCTTAGGCAGTTGCCATAACTTCCTCGGTGTCAGGAAGAGGAGGACGCAGACACAGATAAACCAATGACCCAATGAACGGTATCAGGGAAACTGCCCAAAATAGGATGGGATTATTTAAGCCGCGTCGTGCCATATCATCACCCACCAGTGCCGGGAAAAGCAAGCACAATAGGCAAAAGTCCAGGCTCATCACATGGATAAAACGGCTGGTTTGCCACTGTTGGATAAAGTTTGCCCAATCACCGTTGAGGATGCCAAATCCTAATAATACTAAGGTGCCGAGGGTGAAAACAACACCTAACCAACGGGAATCGAGAATACTCAAGAAGATATTTTTTGAGCCAGGAAATTCAGGATTGGGTTGACGTAAGGCGAGATAGGGGAGTAACGCAAACGCCCCTACACCAAAAGAGAGGGTAGCAAACAGCCACGCGGGGATTTTTTGCCCTCGTCCATCAATAAACACAAAGCAGGCGTATGCTAGCGGTAGTATACCCATGATATTGAATAGGGCAATAATTAAGGGATTAATCCCATCCCAGTTACCTGTGGAAAGATTGGTAATCAGGTCAAAGGTATCGGGTTGCTGGGGAGGCGCAAACAGAAAGGCATAAGCGAGAAAGCTGACCCAGAGTATCCAAAAACCAAGTTGTCTGAGCATAAGTCATGATTGGGAGTGCAAGTCCACCGCGTATCCTGTGCATTATCGCATGAATCGACTGGGGCGGTTGGTGTTTTGGGTTAATACACCTTTGTCACAAAGCCCCAGCATCCGCCAAGAACTCAAGTTCTTGGCTAAAAGCTCAAGTCCATTAAAATGGACTAAAACTCTTATCCAGTCAGCTCGATTCTGACTTGAGCTTTGAGTTCCTTGGGTTGAAACCTAAGGCTGTTTAACCCGACAACACCACCAGAGTCATGCTAACCAGGGAATTCACCGTTCGGCTGAAACTGCAATTATTGCTTTTATGGCAGAAAATTCGACTATTTGCGCGATACAGACAGGCGTTTTACCTGAAACTGATTTGGCTGGAGTTGCTTTGTTTTCCCAGCCGCGTTTTAGGTAAACGGATCAGTTCGCGATCGCTAACCTGGAAGTGAGCATTCTCTCTGGAGGGGCTTTGTTACGCTTGACAGGAGCGAATTAGATCCCCGACTTCTTGAACAAGTCGGGGATCTGGTAGCTAGACGATATGACCACCGATACCTATGACATCGACAACAGCCAAACGCTTCACACTTGAGGACTATCACCGTTTAGCAGAGTTGGGATTTTTCACCGAAGATGACCGAGTGGAATTAATTCGTGGGGAAATCATGCAGATGGCGGCGAAAGGTACAGCCCATACTAATTGTTGTCGAGATTTACTCGAAGAATTGGCGGGATTGGTTACAGGTCGAGCTAAGTTACAATGCCAAGACCCGATTATTTTGTCATCCAATAGCGAACCAGAACCCGATTTTGCTATTTTACGGAAACGAGCGGATAATTATCGCTTTTCGCTACCCCAACCTGAGGACGTTTACTTTGTTATAGAAATTGCTGATTCAACGCTCAAGTATGACCGAGAGGTTAAACTCCCACTTTATGCTGAAGCGGGTATTTCCGATTATTGGCTTTTTAACTTAATCGACAATCACCTAGAAGCCTATAGCCAGCCCTATCACAAGGGTCGGAATAGTTTTGGATACAGCTTAAAGCGAATTATATTGCCGGATCAGACAATAGAGTTGCCCTACTTTCCAGATTTAATCCTCGATTTAGCCAAAGTCTTTCCTCTAATTTAAATCAACTATTCCTGAGTTGTCCCATCAGGCATGATAGCACCGTTAAGATTGGCATTATTTAACATGACTCCATCCAGTTTGGCATCTTTCAAGTTAGCTTGTTCTAGATTTGTCCTTTCGAATTTTGCCCCACGCAGATCTGCTTCACTCAAGGTTGCGCCATTTAAATTGGTATAACATAGGTTTACTGCACTTAATTTTGCCTGCTGTAGGTTTGCTCCAGTTAGATTAGCGCTACTGAGATTTGCTGCACTTAGATTTGCCCCTTGTAAATCGGCTCCAGTTAGATTGGCATTACTTAAGTTGACTCGACATAAATCTGCTGCTTGCAAATTGGCTCCACTCAAGTTTACTTGACCTAAATCAGCACCAGCGAGATTGGCTTCTTGTAAGTTGACTCCACTCAGGTTTAAGGTCTTCAGGTTCATACCCGCTAAGTTAGCATTTTGCAGTGAAACGCCAGGAGCAATCAAATAAGCACCCGTTTGAGTTGCATCGAATCCCATCGGGAAAATTGTGGTTGTGTTGTAAAGTGCTTGTTGGAGGTTGGCTTCTTTAAGGTTGGCTCCTTCGAGGTCTGTCCCAATTAGGTTAACTTGACTTAAATTGGCATGACTAAGGTTAGTTCTCATCAGTTTTGCCTTCCTTAAGTTTGCCGCCTTTAAGTTTGCCCCACTGAGATTTGCCATGCTGAGATTAGTTGTTTCAGATAAACTCGCTTGGCTAAGATTTGCCTCACTCAGATTTACCTCACGCAGGGAGGCTGAAGTTAAATCGGCTTTGCTTAAATTTGCCTTTTTTAGAGAGGCTTTCTCTAACTCAACAAATTGCAGGTTTGCCTGATGAAGGTATGCAGCATCTAAGTTAGCTTCATTCAGTTTTGCACTCGATAAGTATGCATTACTCAAATCTGTTCCCTTGAGATTTGCCCAACGTAGGTTTGCCAAACATAGGTCTACTCCACACAGATTGGCTCCACACAGATTCGCCCAACTGAAGTTGTTCCCACGCCACTTGCCACTGAGTTTTGCTCCGGATAAATTGGCTTGGCTTAGATTAACATCTTTGGGGGAGTTTTTCCCAAAATCTGCTCCAGCTAGATTAATTCCGGTAAAATCTCTTTGTCCATTACAATACAGACGCCAAAATTCTTGAGCTGTCATCGGTGCTTCCTGACTCTTGTCTTCAGCTAAATAAGCTTCTAATAAAAGCATATCTCCGTAGACGCCAAAAATTTGAGTTATTCTTAATTCCTTAAATTTCTCATCGCTAAAATTAGTTATATCGTTAGATATTCCTTCATCAGGAGTTGGACTATTGGTTAAGCTTGGCTCTATTTCCTGTTGTGGCTCAACGCGCTGTTGCAACTTATCCAACTTATCAGTAAACTCATTCAACTGACGCTTAACCCCTAATAAATACTTGGCGGTAATAGTCTGCCGCTCTTCGAGCTGTTCAATTTTGGCAACGAGAGACGCTAAATCTTGTTCTTTGTCAGCCATAGTAGAAAAGCTCCTATGCACCTAAACGAGTTTGAGTCACTACTGATTATAATAAAATGACTAATTTTTTGGTGGTTCTGGAGACGATCGCATCCTACGCAAAAAATACCTGAGAAGCTGTAAAATAATTATCAACGGTGAGGTTTTTGACTGGATCAAGATATCAGCTTGAACGAAGGGCGGGTTTTGTGGAGATGTTATCGGTGATATCCTGTAGGTTAATGGCTGAACCTGTCCCAACCCTAAGAAAAATGCCACTGACTCTAGAGTTTGTAGTAAGCGATGCGAGCGCTTCTGGCACTAAAGTGCCTACTACGAACCCAGCTTAAGTCAGTGACATTCACAAGGGAGGGGTACGAGTAGCGCGATCGCGAAATCTTGATCCTGTGCTAATTCTAGAAAGGATAGACCCATAAAGACCCGATGCTGAATATTCCCTCCGTCCTAGCACAAGAGCTTTCCCTCTCCGCCAATCAGGTGGAAAATACCCTGTCTCTTTTAGCCGAGGGAGCCACGATTCCCTTTATTTCCCGTTATCGGAAAGAAC
The DNA here is from genome assembly GCF_000155555.1 of Coleofasciculus chthonoplastes PCC 7420. Classification (GTDB taxonomy): domain Bacteria; phylum Cyanobacteriota; class Cyanobacteriia; order Cyanobacteriales; family Coleofasciculaceae; genus Coleofasciculus; species Coleofasciculus chthonoplastes_A. The sequence goes on along the minus strand of NZ_DS989841.1, from coordinate 40,694 downwards.
GCACCGGTTCTCTGGATGAAGTCCAAATTCGCGCGATCGCAGAACGCTACGCTTACCTGAGTGAACTCGAAGAACGCAAAGCCACGATTCTGGAAGCGATCGCGTCTCAAGGGAAATTAACGGATGAACTGAAGGCGAAAATAGAGTCCTGTTTCCAGAAAAATGAGTTAGAAGACCTTTACCTCCCCTATCGTCCCAAGCGCCGCACTAGAGCCACCGTTGCGCGGGAAAAAGGATTAGAACCTCTGGCTGAATTTATTAAATCCCTGAATACCCCCACCGCCAAACCCGTCTCCTTAGAAGCAGAAGCCGCCAATTATATTGACGAAGAAAAGGGTGTCAAAACCGCCGAAGATGCGCTGAAAGGGGCGTCTGATATCTTGGCGGAAGAAGTCGCTGAAACCGCCGAATTCCGGGCATACTTGCGCGACTATTTAATGAAAAATGGGCGATTTGTTTCCAAGATTAAAGACGATTATCCCGAAGGCAGTACCAAATATGAAATGTACCGCAATTTCCAAATCAAGGCAAAGGATATTGCGCCACATAATATGCTGGCATTATTTCGGGGCGAAAGCGAGGGAATTTTAAGCCTGAATCTGGAGTTTGATCAAGAGTTTGTCCAGTCGTATTTAGAATCAGAAACCATTCGCACGAAAATTCCAGAGGTGCGGAACTTCTATCGGGATCTGCTGCATGATGGCTTTAACCGTTTGATGAAAAATTCCCTAATTACGGAAGTGCGGACAGATCGTAAAGCGTATGCTGATTTTGAATCGATTAAAACTTTTGAAGCCAATCTGCGAGAACTCCTACTTTCTCCCCCAGCCGGAATGAAACCCACGTTAGCGATTGATCCGGGATTGCGAACCGGGTGTAAAGTGGCGGTATTAAATGAAACGGGGAAGTTTATGGAATACCAAACCATTTTCCCCCATACCGGAAAACCCACCCAAGCGGCTACCACAGTCAAAACCCTAATCGAAAAATACCAGATCGAATTAATCGCGATCGGCAATGGTACAGCATCGCGGGAAACCGATGAGTTTGTCGGGGATGTGATTAAAACCCTAGATCGGAAACCGATTAGCGTGATTGTAAATGAATCGGGTGCGTCTATCTATTCGGCGAGTGATGTAGCGCGAGAAGAATTTCCGGATCAAGATGTTACCGTGCGCGGGGCGATTAGTATTGGACGCCGTTTACAAGATCCTTTGGCGGAATTGGTGAAAATTGATCCCAAATCTATTGGTGTGGGACAATACCAGCATGATGTGGATCAAAAGTTACTCAGAAAGAAGCTGGATGACACGGTAGAAAGCTGTGTGAACTATGTGGGTGTGGATCTGAATACGGCGTCGAAAGAGTTGTTAACCTTTGTGTCGGGTTTAACTCCAACCATTGCCAAAAATATCGTCACCTATCGGAATGAAAATGGCGCATTTCCTAATCGCCGCCGTCTGCTGAAAGTCGCCAAATTAGGACCTAAAGCCTTTGAACAATCCGCCGGATTCCTGAGAATTCGGGGTGGCGATAACCCCTTAGACAATACCGCTGTGCATCCAGAGAGTTATCCAGTCGTAGAAGCGATCGCGAAAGATATTGGGGTTCCCTTAAAACAAATTCCTAAAGCCGCTGATCGGCTCAAGTCCATTGATTTAAAGAAATACGTCACCGATACCGTTGGCTTACCCACCCTGAAAGACATTATCCGGGAATTAGAAAAGCCGGGACGCGATCCCCGTGCTGAGTTTAAATATGCCACATTTAAGGAAGGCGTGAAGGAAATGTCTGACCTAAAAGTGGGGATGGAGTTAGAAGGAATTGTCACCAATGTGGCGAATTTTGGTGCCTTTGTCGATATTGGCGTGCATCAGGATGGGTTAGTGCATATTTCCCAACTGGCGGATCGATTTGTGGACGATCCCAAAGAAATTGTCAAAGTGGGACAAGTTGTTAATGTGCGGGTTCTTTCTGTGGATGAGAAGTTAAAGCGAATTGGCTTATCCATGCGTGCGGCGCAACAGAGGTAAACTGTCACGTATTTTATGTGATTTAATTGGATAGTCGCCCGTAGCCTGTAGGGTGGGTTAGGCGGGTATTCAATTAGGAAAGGAACCGTTTAATCAGGTATCCGCCGTAACCCACCATCGACTCTCAAGTTTCAATCCCGTTGCTGGGATTCATTATCAGGAAAGTTATAATAGGGCAACCCGATCGCAGACGCAATTCCCATGACTCAGAGCCTAGAACCCAATGTTCTACCTCCTCCGTTCCCGGATCATACCCAACTCCCTGAATCCAATGGTGAATTCGTGAAAAACTTCCAGGAGCATCCCCAAAGCCTTATTCTCACAGACTCCCTCGGACCCATTCTCGAAAGAATTCATCCCGACGGACAATATGCCATTGGACAAGATTGTGGCATCTACTGGCGACAAACAGAACCGCCAGAAAAAGGAGCAGAAGCTCCCGATTGGTTTTATGTCCCCAATGTTCCGCCAAAATTAGACGGTCAAATTCGCCGTTCTTACGTGATCTGGCACGAATTTATCGCGCCAATGATTGCCTTAGAATTTGCCAGTGGCGATGGTTCCGAAGAGCGCGATCGCACGCCATTATCCCGTTCATCCCAAGGAGAAAAAACGAAACCCGGTAAGTTTTGGGTTTATGAGCAGATTCTCCGGATTCCTTACTATGGTATTTTTGAAATCAAGACGAACCAGTTAGAGGTTTATCACTTCGTTAATGGTTCCTACAGCCCGATGAACCCTAATCGGCGAAACCATTATCCCATTGAACCTTTAGGTATAGAATTGGGACTACTACAAGGAACCTATCAAAATCAAACTCAAATTTGGTTGCGCTGGTGGGATAGTGAGGGGAATTTACTCCTAACTGGAAGTGAGAGAGCTGAACAAGAACGACAACGGGCTGAACAAGAAAGACACCGGGCTGAACAAGAAAGACACCGGGCTGAACAAGAAAGACACCGGGCTGAACAAGCAGAACTTGCCCGAACAGAAGCTATTCCCAAATTATTTGCTATGGGATTAACCGCCAATCAAATAGCAGAAGCTTTAGGTTTACCGATTGAGGACATTAACTCCATGGGTAATCCACCTAACAGTTAATTTGGCAATGTAGAGGCACTCTAATCTGTAGGGACAATTGATAAATTGCCCCTACTATCCCAATCAAAATTAGGACAGATTTACTCCTAAACCTTTTACCATCTGCCAGATCCCAGACGTAGCATGCTACGTCTCTACATGGCTCCCCAACACTTATTCAGCAGATCCTAGATTAAGTCTTCGCCGCCGCATCTTGTGATTCTTGCGGAGGTTTAGTTACGCCCATGCGAATTTCTGAAGACATAGACGCCATGCTAAAGCCGCCAAATCGCTTCAAAATGCTCGTCCGTAGCCGTAAGTTAGGACTAGCAAACCACAAACGCTCCTCAGAATACATGGTTTCGTAGTCGGTAATTAAGGTCAGCGCCTGATCATCTCCCATAATATAGCGACCCGCTACCGGGGCTTTCTCCGCATAGCCCATTTCCCGCAATAGCTTCCCTTCATTGGGCTTATCAGGATCAGCAACTGGCACCAGCACCGTTGAACCTTGATGCTTTTCTTCATCCCAGTCCATTGTGCCATCCCACGTCACTCTGGCACCACAGATAGCTGAATCTGGATCAACCTCATACTGTTGGCATAGCTGAACCACTTCTGGCGCATCAGCCGCGATCATTTCAATCGTAATATCAGACTTACCATTTTCAGCTTGCTTAAATGCCAGGTGGTGACTGGTACGCTGCGAAAACCATCGACCAGCACTCTGCTCAAAAAATTCTTTTATATCCATGAAGTCAGACGTTTCACGTTAACAAAGCTTTAATTGATTTTATCGTTCTCCTGGCTTGTTTATGGTTCATTGTTGATTGCTCATGACTTCCGGTAAAGCCATGGGCAGAGGTTTAGGCTGGCTTTGTCGCCTCTTGCAGGCGGTTCAGGGAGATAGATGCAGCTTGGGCAACTTGGGAATGGCTGTCTTTGGCTAAGAATTTTAACGCCGACTGGCTTTTATCGGTGGGTAGGTTCCCCAGGGCTTCAGCTAATCGTTGGCGCACTAACCAATCGGGGGATTGAGCAAAGCGCAGGATATCATCCACAGCGTCTATGGCTTTAATTTCACCCAATGCGGAGATAGCCGCCTGTTGCACCACGATTTCTTCACTATCCAGTGCTTTAGTGAGAACTTGACGGGCGCGGGGATCTTTTATATTGCCCAATGCGACAGCCGCGCTGAACCGGACTAACCATTGTGTATCTTCATAGAAGGTCCGGACTAATGATTCAAAGGCTCTAGCATCTTCTAGATATCCTAAGGCTCCGGCGGCATCAGCGCGAATGCCATAATCGGGGTCAGTTTCGAGTAGTTTCACCAAAATAGGGTAGCATTCGTCTGTCTGTTTTACCCCCAAGGCAAAGACAGCCATCGATCGCACTTGTAAACTTGGATCATCTAAAACCTTCTTGATTAAAGGCACAGCCTCCTCTGCTGGCACATTACGGAGATGAGCTAACGCCACCATGCGATCGCGGGAGTTGGCACTCTCTAGCTGATCTGAAATTTGCGCTAAGTTAGGATAATCCATCCGCTTCCCCTTATCGTTAAGAAATGTTACATACATTATAGAAAATAGTTTAAGGAAGCGCATTGGTGTGGCATGAGGGGTGTAGGGGCGGAACCTGTATCCAGAAACGCCCTCCCATTGACTTTTTTAGGCTCTGTTTTGTCAAGGGATGCTAGTTGCACTGTTATAAGAGGAGCATTGGGTTTTCCTTCTCCCAAAGAAGTGTAATTGTAAGACCCCACTGAAACTCAACTATTATTTAGACAGAGATGGAACGTTAATTGTCAACTTCGGATCTTCAGTAAGAACCTTTTTGATAAATAGGTGTCTTGGTCCAGTTTCTGAGTAAGCTCGTTTTACTAAAGCGGCTTCGTCTTTATCTGCATCCAGAACCTGTCCATCTTCAAAGATTACATACATACCCTCATACTGATTCAACAACTCTTTTCTTTTCTTTTCAAAAAGCTGACTTTGATGTTCCATGTATTCAACAAAATTCGGTTCTGGGTAGGCAGATAGCTTATCCAGATTATCTGTATCGTCATATCTTAATAAACTATCCTTTTTGCCTGAAACTGCTCTAAAAACAGAATTACCGAGTGATTTTATTGACCGTATATGTGGGACAATAAATGTTTTTTTTGTCTGTTTTGGTTGACTGTTGCAATATACATCCTTTTGCAAATATTGATAACTCTTACTTTCAATATTCCGATACTTAAAAATATCCTCATAAATTTTACATCTATTACCATGAATATCACTGAGTAATTTATTAGATTGCATTTTTATTCCTCCTTTTCACTAGTGAGATTTAACGCTTCTTGCAGATCATCAATCAATTGTTTGGCTATCGTGGGACTAACAATCAAACGGGCTAGAGGTTTAGACTCAACAGCAATCTCTTCTTCGGAAGTTTGTCTTAACTCTCTGAACCCAAGAGGGTCTACAAATCCAAAGTCAATAATTATATCATCATCCAGGGGATTAACTAAAGCCACATTAGCATAATTGGGATGACAATTCTGATGAGACGTGAACTGTACTTTCGCTCTAGGCATGAACTCTTTACCAAATAGGGATTGATTAAAACGGCTTCTAATTACAGCTTAACATTTCCAGATCACCCCCTGCGATCGCGAGAGTTAATCCTTCCATCCTGATACCCTTCTACCGCTTCAACGGAGTAACAACACCGGACAAGGAGACAACCGTACCACTTGCTCAGCCACAGAACCCATCAAAACCCGCTTGACACCTGTGTGTCCGTGAGTGGGCATAACAATTAATTCAATTCCTTTTTCTTTGGCATAGTCCACAATTTCATGACTAGGAGTTCCAATCGAAACCTGATGTTGTACTCCTACATACCCCAGTTCACTCAGCTTGTTTTTCAAAAAAGATTGAGCGTTGTTTTGTCGAGATTCTGAAGTAACCGTTTTCCATATCGTACCTGGATCGACTGCACTCAAAGGCAGTAGAACGTGGATGACATGCAAATGAGATATGTCCTCGACAAACTCTAAAGCCGGAGCCAGTGCGGTAAAGGATATATCAGAGAAATCAGTCGGTACAAGCACATCGTTCTTTTTTAGCCAGCTCATAATTATTAATTGTTCATTTCCGTGTAGCTTGTGTGAATGGAAGCGATTACCATGAGATTCTGAATTTTTCTTTGAAGCCAGGGCGGGTTTAGTGACATCTGGATGACAAGAAACGATAATAGTGAAACCCGCCCCTACAACTCACAAAACTCAAAATTTGTTGGGATGCATTAGTTTCCAGCTTGGTGGGAATCTCCCAGAGTGGCGAGCTTTTCTGCATAAGTTGGCATTTGCCCCGAACGCAACCTTTCCATATAATTGCTAATGTCTCCCGCCACCTCATTGGAGAGAAAATAAGCACCAATTAAGTTGGGAAGTGCCATCATCAGCAGGGTTAAATCGCTAAAATCAATCACCGCACCAGGAGTAACAACGGCACCGATAAACACACAGGCGACAAAAATCAGCTTATAGATGATAATAGTGCGTTGACCAAAGAGATATTGCCAGGAAATCTCGCCGTAATAACTCCAAGAAATAATCGTGGAGAAGGCAAACAAGAAAATCGCGATTGTGAGAACCACCGGAAACCAGTCACTAACTGTAGCAAAGGCATTCAGTGTCATCTGGGAACCATCGATCGCTTCACCCGTATCTTGATAGACACCCGTTAGGACAATCATGATTCCAGTCATGTTGCAGATGATGATCGTATCAATAAACGGTTCCAAGAGGGCGACAATCCCTTCCCGCACTGGTTCATCAGTCCGAGCCGCCGAGTGCGCGATCGCGGCTGAACCAATTCCCGCTTCATTGGAGAAAGCACTGCGCCGCACCCCTTGCACGATAACGATAATAATACCGCCTTCAATACCGCCTTCAAGCGCTTCTGGGACAAAAGCTTGGCTAATAATTGTAGCGATCGCAGCAGGAACTTGGGGCAAATTCACCACCACAATCCACAGACACCCCAAGATATAAATCACCGCCATTGCGGGCACCAGCAACCCCGTTGTCGAAGCAATTCGCTCAATCCCACCAATAATCACAATTGCGGTTAACACTGCCAAAACCAGACCGACGATCCATCCCTGCATCCCCGGAAATGTACCCACAAACGCGATGGCGGCTTGGTTAGACTGGAACATATTCGCGCCACCCATCGAACCAAAAATCGCCAGCACGGAAAAAATAATTCCTAATCCTTTTCCCAGCGGACCCAACCCCATCTTGGTTAACCCGCGTGAGAGCATATAAGCCGGTCCCCCAGCGACGGTACCATCGGGTCGTTCGATGCGATATTTGAGTCCTAGGGTACATTCCACCAACTTAGTTGTCATACCCAGAAAAGCCGCCAGTGTCAGCCAAAACATAGCGCCTGGACCTCCCACCTGGATTGCCACAGCCACGCCAGCAATGTTGCCTAATCCCACCGTTCCCGACAAAGCTGTCGCCAGCGCCTGAAAATGAGAGACTTGTCCCTCTTCCTCTGGGTCATCATACCTACCCCTTACCACATCGATCGCATGTTTAAAGGCACGGATATTGATAAAGCCCAAGCGAAGCGTAAAGAAAATACCTGCCACAATCAACCACACCACAATCAGCGGAAAACCACCGATGTCGTAGAAGAGAAACTTAAACAGGACAGCGACGATTGCCGAGAATACACTGTCGATCGCATTCAGGAAACCACCCGAGGCTTGGGCGTCTTGAGCAAGAACTCTAACGGGAAAAAATAGCAGCAACAAAGTGGCTAGCACCAACGCCGCTAGCTTTCCCCGTTGTTGACGTTTAAGCTGCACTTGGGAAATTGGCTGTTTTCTTGGGTATGTCATTGTGAATTTGATTGCCAACGTGATATCAATTGGGATATTCCACCCAGCCGAATTAGAGGAAGATTATAGCAAAATGATCACGACTTGAACGATAAATAAACAACTTTCGGTCTATCACTGGACTGGGGTTGAGGGTTGAGTATGCATGTAGCCAGTCTAGAGCGATCGCTAGTTCCCCCCTTTCAAAGCTCGCCTTCACTCCAGTTCCCCCCTTTCAAAGGGGGGCTTTATTTTATGGGGCTTTATTTTATGGGACTTGATAGAGTATTTGAGAACGGTTACCAATTTTAGCCATAGCGTCACTCAAGTTCCAAACCTTCGTCAGCCGAAGTATCAGTACCCGACTTGCGTTCCTGAAGCTGTAACATAATTTCTGCATGAACTTCGCGAGTGATGGGATAAAAATATGCCAAAATTAATCCACAAAGTAAGAACACGGTAGGCAATGGACCAACAACTAACCGAATCGCCAGCAACGCCGAAGCTGGTTGTTCTGGTATCGGTTGACCCGGTTCATTAGTCAAAAACCCCGCAAAATCCAGCGCTTGTCCCACAAGAAACAACCCCAACGCTAATCCCATTTTTTGCAGGAGTACCATAAACGAATAGAATATTCCCTCGCGCCGTTGACCCGTATTTAGTTCATCTAATTCAATCACATCGGGTAACATTGACCAAGGGATGAGATAGGCAATGGCAATGCCAAACCCTGCCATGACAAAGAGGAGATACATTAATCCCACCTGATCCCGTGGTAAAAAGAATAATCCGCCTTGGGCGACAATCCAGGCACTCATTCCCATAAAATAAACTGCCCGTTTACCGACGCGCTGACTTACCAAATTCCAGACAAAAAGCATCACTAAGGCTACACATTGAACCACTAAGGCGGCGGTAAAATAGGACTCTTGACCCATCCAGTTAACCAAATAATAGGGAATAATCGCTGCTGTTAACTGAAAGGCTAACCAAGAAAACAGATAAATCCCGATGACATACAGAAAAGGACGATTGCTAAAGGCAATTTTTAGCTGTTCTAAAAAAGGGATTTCCGTTTCATTACTCTCCTCCACCGTTTGCGGCGATCGCCGTTCCCCCGCCGCCGTTGGATCTGTGGTTCCCCACACACACCAGTAGACGGGTAGAACAGACAGAATTGTACAGATGAGTCCCAAGACTAGATATTGTGTTTGATCATTGGGAATAACTTTAAAGATAAATTGACCCAAGGCTAAGGAGAGAATACTCCCACCAATGGAGAAGGCAAAGCGAAAACTATTCAAGCTGGTACGTTCGTTGTAATCTTGAGTCAGTTCTGGCGTCAATGCGGTATAGGGCAAATTAACACCTGTAAACGCCATGTTGAATAAAATACTGACAATCACGTAATACCAAAACAGCGCCAACTGATTGATAGGGGGTACAACCCATTGCAGGAAAAAGAACACACCAAAGGGAATACCGGATAGGATCATCCAGGTATGGCGTCGTCCCCAACGGAACCGAGTGCGATCGCTTAATACTCCGACAATGGGATCATTAATCGCATCCCAGATTTTGCCGATTAACAGCACCGTACTGGCTAACCCTGGACTTAATCCAGCTACATTGGTGAGAAAAATTAGTAAGGAGAACGCCAACAGGGTAGCCGTAATCCCCGCCCCCATATCACCCGCCCCGTAAGCCATTTTCGTGGAAAGATTAAGTTTTTCCGGTTGGGTGGGTTTTGGTGGAACTGAAGACTCTGATCGAGCGGGATTACTCATTGCCATTTTTTCTTGCTTAAACCCGTAAATTTAACACAACTTATTCAGTTTGACGAATCATGAGTATTTTTCACGAACGTATTCCTCCATGTCATGGACGTACCAGTTACCCTATTTGTTCTACTGATCCAACGGTTTCAGGAGAGGACACCCGATCAAATTGAGTGGGCGACAGGTGTTAATTGATGCAGGCGGATCGTCTCTACAACTGTCTTTCAGGTGTTTATTTTCTGGCGTCAACCCAACCTACAACCGATTCCACCATTTTAAATGCATATAAAAAACCTCAGCGCCTTTACAGAACCGATGTTCTTGTTGTCGCTGAGGATCAACTGAAGGATGCGTTTGATATGTTTCTCAATACATAAATAATTTTATGCGATCAGGAAATGTTGCCATTTGTTATTGATTTACGCCTCACTGTTTTCTATTTCTTCATAATTCATAATATTTTCCTGATAGCTTGCTTGAGTCTTGTATTACTACTTTTCAGAACGGTAATATCTAAACGATTAGCCGATTCAGCCTGAAGCAAAGCATTCATCGCGTTGTAATACAAATCGGTATCGTAAGCCATTAAGATTAAATCAACTCCAGCGTTAATGGCTTTTACTGTAGCCGCCTCTAACCCATCTTGACTGCTATAAACCGCATGCATACTAAAATCATCTGTAATTAGAATGCCATTATGCTGCCATTTGTCTCGAATAATGTCTGTAACAACTTGTTGAGAAAACGATACAGGATGGTCAGGATCAACGGCAATTAATTGAGCGTGTCCCAACATCGTAAAGGCATTTGTTTTGCTCATGACTTCCCGAAATGGCACCCAGTCTGCTTGGGTTAATTCCGCTACCGACGTTTTCAATTGAGCATCCTCAAGATGGGTATCCGTATCCACTCGTCCCAATCCAGGGAAATGTTTAATGGTACAGGTTACGCCATAGTCGGCTAGGGTTTGGCAATACCATAATGCCACCTTAGCCACAATATCTTTATCGGCGGATATGGCTCTCAGATAAATTTTAGAATATTTATCTTCAGAACTGATAACCCCATAATTTAAATCCACGACTGGGGCAAAGTTTAAATTAATACCAATCTCGGACAATTCTTTACCCTGAATACTAGCATAGCGGATAACGTCTTCTTTGGTACTATCGATATCTTTTTTATCTTTAATAATTGATGATAAGGGGGGTAATTGAGTTAAAGGCGGAGATAATCGCGAGACAATACCGCCTTCTTGATCCGTAGCTATCCACAAGGGTGATAACCCCTGATTGTCGCGAATGGCTTGTAACGATTGGATTTCTTGGTTAATTTCGTCTGGGGTTTTATTCTGGATATTTCGTCTAGTGATAAAGACACCAGCGATCGCGCCTTTTTTGACCAGAGTTTTTACCTCCTCAAGATTACGATAACCCACAATAAAATGCTGACCCAGAGTTTCCAGTTGGCTTGCTTCTCGATTCAGAATCGCTTGTTTAGTCAACTGGAACTTAACTTCCGTCGTCACCGCCAAAGAAAAACTGAATGACGCGATCGCTAAAATAAAAACGCTGAGAATAACTTGTCTTTGGCTTGAATTTCTCGTCCAGCCTAAAATTTCCGAAACGATTAATCCCAAACTGATCATAAAGACCAAACCAAATGCCCAATCCCTTAAACTTGCCAACCATGGCGTTCTAAAATAAACTGCCGGAAACACTAAACTGACAGCCAAAGCCAGTTTTACGAGTTTGATCAAAAGTTTAACAAATGCAATCATTAGTCATGAGTGAAGGGACATGCAATAAGCTGAAATGCATTTAAATTGGATATTAGTAGCGAGCAAGATGCAAAGCCTGCGGCATGGCTTCGCTAAACGCACTACAAGGATCTCGCAATTCTTGACATTATGGTTTAAATGCCGAACAGCTTAGTAAATTATATCGTTCCCGATTGGTTTTCCAATTCTATACAATGTTCATTTGTCTACTTAAACTCCTCTGGAAACCTCTGCGTCCCTCTGCGCCAACCTCTGCGAACCTCTGCGTTAAAAACGGACTTAATCTGAATGAAACTTATAGTAAGCGATGTAGCTTTTATAGCACTAAAGCGCAACTACCAAACTCTATCATACGTCATACTTACCCGGAGACTCGGCAGCTTTCGGCGACTGAGAAGGTTTCACTTCGTAAGGTTGAGAAGGTAAAATTTCCAACTGTCGATGCTTCGGCTTCTCCACTTCCTTGGGTTTAGGTTTGGGTTTAGCTTTGGCTTTTCCACTAGAACCGCGTCGCCGTTGAGAAGTACCTTCTTCACTGGTATTTTCCGCAATGACTTCATACAATATCGCCAACTTATTCTGATCAGTTCCCTTGCGTAACACTCGCCCTAATCGCTGCACATATTCCCGTTCTGAACCTGTTCCCGATAAAATAATCGCCACTCGTGCATCAGGAACATCAACCCCTTCATTTAAAACATGGGAGGCGACCAAGATTTTATAGTCTCCCTCGCGAAATCGTTGGAGAATCTCGTGACGTTCTTTGACGGGAGTGTGGTGGGTAATCGCGGGAATCAGCAATTCTTGGGAAATCCGATAAACTGTGGCATTATCATTCGTGAAGACCAAGATCCGTTCCGGATAATGTTTCGCGACTAAATCGGCTAATACTCGTAATTTCCCTTCCGTTCCTAAAGCAATTTCCTTAGATTCCCGATGGGCTAACATAGCGCGACGCCCTTGTTGAGAACCGGCACTGGCTTGCACAAACCGTTGCCATCCGTCTAAACTACTTAGGTAAATATTCGACTCTCTTAAAAAATCATTCCGCAGTTTCAGACAAGCATCGTAGCGATCGCGCTCTTGGTGTGATAGTTTGACTTTAATCTGCACCACCTTATGTTCTGCCAAGGCTAACCCAGCCAAGTCATCGGGGCTTTTGCGATAGACCTGTTGACCGATTAAGCCATCTAGGTCATTATGACGCCCATCAGTACGTTCTGGGGTAGCCGTAAGTCCGAGTCGGTAGGGTGCGATCGCATATTCAGCAATGGCGCGATAAAAGTCGGTGGGTAGGTGGTGACATTCGTCAAATATTAACAACCCGTATTGATTTCCCAGGGATTCGGCGTGAATCGTAGCGCTATCATAAGTAGCAATTAGGATGGGTGTGCGATCGCGCGAACCTCCCCCCAGTAATCCTACCTCCACATCCGGAAACGCAGCTTCTAACTGCGCGTACCATTGATGCATTAAATCCAAGGTGGGTACAACAATTAACGTACTGCGAGGCGTCGATTGCATCGCCAGTTGAGCCAGATAGGTTTTTCCGGCGGCGGTAGGTAGTACCACTACCCCGCGACGCCCTGCTAATTTCCAGGCTAATAAGGCTTCCTGTTGATGGGGATAGGGTTCCATCTCAAAACTGCAAACCAACTCCAAAGGAATAAATTCCTTCGCATCATCAATAAAATCAACCTCAGAGGCTTGCAGCATTTCCACCAGGGGGCGATAGTGCATCCCTGGAATCCGAAACTTTTCCACCCGATCATCCCATGTCGCATAATCCACCCACGCCTTACCCCGTGGGGGTGGATGGAGGAGTAGGGTTCCTCGGTCAAAGGTTAATTTTGGGGTACGAGCCATTCGTTTATTATGTAGTAGTCCCCTCAGTTATTGTATTGTGCCAGAGTCGAGGGCGCGATCAGCTATCTACATACTGTTTTAGACCTAAGGCAAAAGAGCGACAGTGGGGGTTAGAATGATTGAGGTTGTGCGATCGCGTCAAGTAAACTTTTTCTATGCATGCCCTTTCAGTTCCAACGTGGATCATTCACGTCTCTAGCGTTATCGAATGGATTGCCGCTATCTGGTTAATCTGGAGTTATGGTGACATTACAGGCAATCGTTACTGGTGGGCATTATCTTGTGCCATGTTTCCTGCCTTAGTCGGTGCGATGTGTGCTTGTACCTGGCACTTTTTTGACAATCCTGAATCGTTGGATTGGTTAGTTACCCTGCAAGCCTCGATGACGGTATTAGGAAATATTACCCTTTGTACTGCCGCTTGGTGGATTTGGCGTTGTGCGCGAAAAGCTGATCAGAGTGATAGCAGCGAATCGGAAAAATCTCAAACACCCGTTGATGTTGTTTAGCCAAAATACTCATTCAGAGGGGTAATGAACAAGGGCGCACGTCTATGCGCCCCTACGTTAATCGATAATGTGATGATTTCTAAAGACACTTTGTTTGCAGTTTCCTTATTCCCTTACCTAGGTTTTTTGTGGTTTCTAACTCGTTCCGGACAAACCCCACGGTTGGCACTGATTGGATTTTATGCGCTATTGGTGTTTGTGGGAGTGACGATTCCGGCGGGAATTTATGCCAAGGTTGCGTTTGGGGAACAATTAGCCAATGTGGATTGGTTGCATGGGAGTGCTGAGTTTTTTCTCACCCTATCTAATATTTTGGTCGTGTTAGGTTTTCGCCAAGCGATTATTCAACACAAGCGTTCCTCATCTTAAGTTGAATGGCACTGACTTAAGCTGGGTTCGTAGTAGGCACTTTAGTGCCAGAAGCGCTAAAGCGCTTACTACAAACTCTAAAGTGCCATGAGACGTGCCATGGCACGTCTCTACATTCAACCCAGCATCGGCGCTTTTCGGGGATAGCGCTGCATTAATGATCTCACCTCTCCAGCATGATAGGAACTGCGGGTGAGGGGAGAGGAGACAACTTGTAAAAAGCCGATAGATTCGCCAAACTCTCGCCAAGTATCAAACTGTTCTGGGGTGATAAAGTCAGTCACGCCTAAGTGCTTTTGAGTAGGTTGAAGATATTGCCCAATGGTGAGAATATCACAATTGACGGCTCGCATATCCTGCATCACTTGGCGCACTTCGGCGTCAGTTTCACCTAATCCCACCATGATGCCAGATTTGGTGTAAATCCAAGGGGCGAGTTCATGAGTGCGTTGAAGAAGTTCAAGCGATCGCGGATAATCTCCTTGAGGGCGTACTCGTCGATAGAGTCGGGGGATGGTTTCGGTATTATGGTTGAGAACTTCAGGTTTGGCTTGCAAAATGGTAGCTAGGGCATCCCAATTCCCACACAAATCTGGAATTAATACCTCGATGGTGGTTTGAGGCGAGATAGCGCGAATCGCTTCAATGCAGTGGACAAACTGAGAAGCACCCCCATCAGGTAAATCATCCCGATTCACCGAAGTAATTACCACATGCTGAAGTTTCAGTCGCCCTACTGCTTCCGCTAATCGCGTGGGTTCTGTAGGATCAAGGGGTTTGGGTTTCTTCTCGAAATCAATATCGCAGTAGGGACAAGCACGGGTACAGGCAGGTCCCATAATTAAAAAGGTAGCAGTGCCAGCATTGAAGCACTCACCGATATTGGGACAAGAGGCTTCCTCACAGACGGTATTGAGTGCCAAATCCCGTAAAATATCCTTAACGTTGCCCACGCGCTGCCATTGCGGTGCTTTGACTCTTAACCATTCAGGTTTAACGACCACTCCTGAACATGCTCCCACGAAAGTACCAGTGTTAATCCTAACAAGTCTGTGGTAGTATGGATGAGATATTGCGGGATGTAGCGCAGCTTGGTAGCGCACCTCGTTCGGGACGAGGGGGTCGCAGGTTCAAATCCTGTCATCCCGATTTTGAGTTAGTTAAGTGGTGAGATTTAAGCCTGGAACTAAAGTTCCGGCTAAAAGCTGAAACCCGTTAAAACGGGTTGAACGCCTTACTCACTGACAGGCTTTCGGTTTTGTGCTGACGCGATCGCTCTGAGATATTAGCCTACAGAGAAATAAGGTATAATCTTGATTCGGCACGACACTATTCAAAATAGTCACATAGCCTGGAACTAAAGTTCCGGCTAAAAGCTAAAACCCGTTAAAACGGGTTGAACGCCTTACTCACTGACAGGCTTTCGGTTTTGTGCTGACGCGATCGCTCTGAGATATTAGCCTACAGAGAAATAAGGTATAATCTCGATTCGGCACGACACTATTTACAATAATCACATAGCCTGGAACTAAAGTTCCGGCTAAAAGCTAAAACCCGTTAAAACGGGTTGAACGCCTTACTCACTGACAGGCTTTCGGTTTTGTGCTGACGCGATCGCTCTGAGATATTAGCCCACAGAGAAATAAGGTATAATCTTGATTCGGCACGACACTATTTACAATAATCACATAGCCTGGAACTAAAGTTCCGGCTAAAAGCTAAAACCCGTTAAAACGGGTTGAACGCCTTACTCACTGACAGGCTTTCGGTTTTGTGCTGACGCGATCGCTCTGAGATATAGCAATCCTAAATAGGATGCAACAAGCGAAAAGCTCGAAAGCCAGGTATAGCAAGGGTTTCATTTTTGAAAATTGCCACAACCTAAATAGGATTGCTATATTAGCCTACAGAGAAATAAGGTATAATCTTGATTCGGCACGACACTATTTACAATAATCACATAGCCTGGAACTAAAGTTCCGGCTCAAAGCTGAAACCCGTTAAAACGGGTTGAACGCCTTACTCACTGACAGGCTTTCGGTTTTGTGCTGACGCGATCGCTCTGAGATATTAGCCTACAGAGAAATAAGGTATAATCTCGATTAGGCACGACACTATCAAAATAATCACACAGCTTGTAAATGTTTGAACCCGTTTTAACGGGTTTAAGATTTGATCTGGAAATTTATTTCCTAGCTCACTTCCTAGCTCACTTCCTAGCTCACTTCTGTAAAAATAATGTCCTTATGGCGCACCTACTACCACCTCATTTGGGCAACAGAATCCCGTCAACCTCTGATTACTCCAGAGCGAGAATCTGAATTATACCGTTATATTATTGGCAAGGCTGATGGGATTGGCTGTATTCTCCATGCGATTGGGGGTATGGCGGATCATATTCATCTGGTGGTTTCAATTCCTCCAAAGTTATCCGTTGCTGATTTTGTCAAGACAATTAAAGGGAGTAGTGCGTATCATTTGAATCATCTGCCATCGGCTTCTTCTTTGGCGTTTAGTTGGCAACACGGATATGGGGTGTTTACCCTGGGAGGGAAACAATTGGAAGAGGCGAAGGCTTATGTGCTAAACCAGAAGACGCACCATTTAAATGGCACGGCAATTCCCGCGTTGGAACGGGATTTTGAGGTGAATAAGTGAGTGATTGCTCCTGGAAATACGTTTCCTCAAAGCCAAGGCAAACGTTAAAACGGGTTGGTTGTTTTCGCCATAAGATTTAGCCGGGAAATAAATTTCCGGCTCAAAGATCAAACCCGTTAAAACGGGTTGGTAGAGGGAATGATTGTCGAGGGTGCGATCGCGTGTTTTATACACGCCGTTAATTTGATGACCATTAGGCAAGATATCGGGAATGATATTTTCCGTTTTTACCGGGAAATTTTTGCTAACTCTTCTTTAACCCAAGTCTTATTAAATATAGATTGATAAATTAAATTTTGAACCGTTAACTTACCATTACGCTTACGCTTAACCACCAAACCTGATAAGCATAATTCTTTCTGCTCAGGACTATCATCAGCTAACATTTCTCCTCTTCGTAAAATTTGCTGATAATAGCGAAGTAATGATTCTGCACCAATCTTATTACTTTTGAGTATGCGATCGCGAATGGATATCAGATGTTCAGGATGATCGTTTTCTTCCCAATTTTCAATGATTTGCGACCTGACTAAGTTTTTGATGTTCTGTGCTTCACTACCAGCAGGAATAGTATAGGTAATCATTTGGGTAATCCGACAAAGCTTTTGAGTTAAAAAAGGTTGACCGTTTGTCCATTTCAGAATTTCTCTGAGGACAGATCGAGGATTTTCTACTTTACCTTCTAATCCCCGTGTTAACACCATAGCTTCGTCTAGGCTAAAGCCACGTAATTCAATCGCTTGACAAATATTAAAAGGCGTTTTTGTCTTGTCTTGGATTAACTCCGATGGGCTGGCTACTCCTAACAAAGCAAAGGTTAAACGCTGATACTGTTTCTGCGTATCTCGTCCATTATAGTAGGCTCGAATTAAGGCAAAGAAATTATCGGTGGGAAAGGATAAACTTAGCGTACTGTCGATTTCATCAATAAAAATAACTAAATTTTTAGTGATAATGTCCAGCACAACCGCTTCAATAAACTCCCCCAACTGCTGCACAGGTGATAAGGAGTCATGCTCATCCCACCACTGTTTCCAATTGACCCGAGACGCAAGTCGTAATTCACGGAGTAAAAGGTAAGCAATTCCCTTATACCATTGCTGTTCATTTACCTGACAACCCATGCGAGTCAAATCAACCACCGCGCAGACAATTCCTTCAGATTCTAACCGTTTCTTCGTTCGCACTCGTAAGCTAGATATACCCATTTGTCGGGAATTGTAGACGTAACAAAATATCCCTGCTTTCAACGCCTGATAAAGATCATTGTCTGCTTTACGCATGACATAACTGGGAGCATCTGGAGGTAAACTTCCGCCAACCTGGTAATATGAGCGAGGTTGTTTGGTAGAGGTCGGAACTAATGATGGTATCGGTAATTGTATCCCAAGAATATCCTCTTGACTACTATCTTCAAGCACTTTGTCAAATTTAGCTGTTGCACCGGCTATGTCGCCAATAACAAAGCTTTTCATTGCCTGACTGTAACGCAGTAAAGGTTTAAATCCAAATTCCTCTAACGGTTCTGCATAGGTTTCTACTAATGAAGTTAGGCGTAATACCTCTGCCATATCTATGTTCTCTCTTTTCACAGTTTCACTGAGAACCTCTGCCAATTTTTGCCCTGCTTCAGCCGGTTGCGTATACGCCAATGCTGTCCACTCCTGCGCCTCTCGTAAATCCTGCGTAGCCGGATCATATTCAGTAAGCTGCTGCGCTACATAATCAATCAAAAATGCACCCAATTCCTCCAATCTTTGTTGCCCAAACTGTTCCTTCAATTCCCTGAGCAACAGATTGCGAACTTGAATATCCATCTCATACATCTCATAGCCAACCTGCCGACATAAACGCGACAGCAGCACCCGCGCTACCGCCGTCCAAGGTGTTTCTGGGATGAAGGTTGCCCAAATTTGGTAGAGTAAGTCAGGGGTGAGAACTAGAGGAAAGGCGGCGTGACAAGCTAGATTTAGATGGGCTTCCCCAAATTGTTTGGCAAACCCAACAATCCGCTCAACAGCGATTCGCTTTTCTCGTTCTTGGTTCGTTGTTGCCATGATTTTGATTGGGGATTGGGATTGGAGATTGGGGAAGACACAATACTGACTAATAGTATAAGCTAGCTTTAGTAAGCTATGATAACTTTGAGTAATAGTGCGTTACACTTCACTCTCCTCACGATAGTGGACTGATACAGCTAAAATAGTGGAATAGGACGGTTTTTTGGGCGCACGTCAGTGCGCCCCTACGGTTTCCGGACGTAATTCTAATCCCTCAAGTTAGGTGTGCCATGCCATTGTTAAGTTGACATACATCCTAATAATTCAACCCGTTTTAACGGGTTTTAGCTTTAGGTTCCGGAAATTGATTTCCCGGCTTTATTACCCATCATCTATACATTTTCTCCCCAACCCCGTATCGCCCCCGCAATACGCTAATCGCCGCATTCATCCCCTGACGACTCATTTCAAACATTGGCACAAAACGGGCAATTTCCGCCGCTGTTGTATACAACCAACTCTCATTCGGCATCGGGTTTAACCAAGCTGTATAACGCACCGATTGATTTAACCGTTCCATCCAGTCTTCAGTCTGCTTCACCCGTTCAGCATCAAAATTACCTCGTGCTGCACCCGCATCGCTGACAATCAAGACTACCGCCCGTTCCCCCACTTCTGCTAATACCTCATCCATTAATTGAGCATTCACCAAGGCGGGATGACGATATAAATACTCATCAACATAATCATGAAAATAAAATACACGAGTTTGTCGCAACCGCCCCCCTCGTTGGGCTGTTTCAACTAACTGTCGCGACAGCCGATGAAACGGCACCATTGAGCCTTCCTGATCGATCATTAACACCAAATCTGTGCGATTAATCCGACGCGGAATTAACACGGGTGTCAGTAAAATCCCTTGACGCCCCATCGTTTCCACTGTCGCCTCAATATCCAATTCTACGGGTATTCCTTCCCGGATCGGGCGACGCAAATAACGCCAGCTTTGCTTCATTTGTCGCTTAGTAACGGGGAAATATTCAGTTAGCAACATATAGCGGGGGCGTTTGAATTCTTTATCCGGTTTATAGCGACGCACCGCCTGAACCACCTGCACCGGTTCATCCATGTCTAGGGTTTGACTGGGAGATTCCTCTAACTCCTGATTTGGTTGATCGGGTTGAGGTGGCGGGGATGGAGAGACAGAAGCCTGGGATGCGCGATCGCTCCCCTCCCCTAAATTGGTTTGCAAACGCGCCCACATCTGCTCAAACAGCCGTCGAATTAGTTGACATTCCGCCTCCGATGTCGCCCACACCAGACAGCACAACTGTTCCAACTCCAACCGACTCCCCACACCCAAACCAGCCTGGAGCGATCGCACTACCACCAAATACTCATCTATCCCCAACGGTAAACCATGGCGCTGGCGCAGGCTGTTAAAAATGTCTATCAATGGCAGTTCTTCATAATTCATAACACCAATTTAATTTCAATTAAAACTCTATTAAATTTATTATTTTACCTGAAAATCAATGCATCTAAATAATTATATTTATCGACGTAAGTAGTCGGACAAAATAAAACAGTACTGTATTAAGTTTCGCAAGCCGCCCTCAAACTCTTACTGTTTCCTGTTCCCTGTGACACACCGAGCGAAGTCGAGGTGTTCCCTGTTCCCTAATCTCAACCGTTAAGTTTAATTGTGTCTACCTAATTAACCCGTTTTAACGGGTTTTAGCTTTGAGCCAGAAATTTATTTCTTGGCTCTTATTATTTGTACCCATTCTTATTACTTCAAATACCGCAAATGATCCTCCCACTTCTTCAACAACACCTCAGGAAACAGCAAATCCCCCTCAAGCTGCTTTAACACCTCATCCTGGGGAAACTGCTGCAACACCGCTACCCAATCCAATAACTCACTCGTACTCACCTTTTTTCCCGACTTCCCCTTCACCATCTTCTCTCGCAACTCAGCAAATCGCTTGACCGCCGCCTCAACTAACGCTGGCGTCAATGCCGGAAAATGAGCGTTAATAATCTCAACTAACTGGTTTGACTTCGGAAACTCAATATAATGAAACAGACAACGACGCAAAAAAGCATCCGGTAAATCTTTTTCATCGTTGCTGGTAATAAACACAATCGGCGGATAAACTGCCTTAACCTTCTCCCCCGTTTCCTCAATAACAAACGTCTGCTCGTCAAGTTCTCGCAACAAATCGTTAGGGAAATCGATATCCGCCTTATCAATTTCATCAATTAGCACCACGGTGCGCTGATGATTTTGAAACGCCCGTCCTAATGCCCCCATTTTGATATAATGCTCTAAATTCTCCACCTGAGACTGGCTTTTTTCACCCATCCGCACCAGTTGAGC
The DNA here is from genome assembly GCF_000155555.1 of Coleofasciculus chthonoplastes PCC 7420. GTDB lineage: Bacteria > Cyanobacteriota > Cyanobacteriia > Cyanobacteriales > Coleofasciculaceae > Coleofasciculus > Coleofasciculus chthonoplastes_A. The sequence continues at coordinate 19,351 of NZ_DS989841.1, read as the reverse complement.
ATCGTGTAAACGGCGCACCGCATCGTAGATATAAAGTCCATCTTGCGCCCAACTGGTTGACTTAACATACCACGGCTCATAAGGTAAGCCTAATTCATAAGCCACCGCCTCCGCTAATCGTGTTTTACCGCATCCCGGTTCCCCTTTCAACAACAACGGACGTTTTTCTAGAAATATCGCTAAATTCACCGCATTAACCAGTTCTGGCGAGGGCAAATAAGGGGCAATTCCTGTTTTTTTCCAGGCTTCCTCAGAGATTGACTTACCTGTATAATAGGGCTTACCTTTAGCCGCGAGTGGGTGGCTTAAATTAACCATTTTGCCAATACTCCTTCCCAACTAAGTCCACAATGCCTACATATTTCTTCATAAACATAGTGAGGAACACCGTTATCAGAACGTTCTAACAAAACATTGGCAGTCAATCCAGTCGGTATTTGAAGTTGGCTCGACATACTCAGATTGTCTATCCACTCATCCAGGGCTTCTCGTGGAAATAGACTTGCTGGCGGTAAGCGTAAGGGATATTCCGGTTGCTCAAAGTTCTCAGCTAACCTAACATTCGATTGACCAACACTGCCACAATTATCCACCAGAAACATCAACAAATGCCTATCGCCCTGGGGTAGACTTTTCTTGGCTCTTGTCACCAACGGTTCCCAGAACTCCTGTAGCCATTCGGAAAGCATACCTGGCGGCATATAATCCACCGTATAGAAGACAAAAATAACATCCTGAGTTTGCCAGCGATCGCAAACTCGATCCATAATCTCCGTAGGTGTCGCTTCTCTGGGTAATTGGAGACAAGCAGTAAGTTCTCGCCACAAGTTTGGGATACTCTTACCCACACCATTAGAGCTAACATCAATTTTAATCGGAGATTGATTCTGCCGCCCTGGGATCAACCGCAACAGTCGATTCAGCAAAAATTGCTGTCCATAGCAAGGTTCACCATGAACCAAAAAGCCTGCGGTGCGCTGAAGTTCAATCACCTGTTTAAATCGCTGAGATTGTTCCTTAAAGTCAATCTCAAGAATGCGATCAAACAGAACCGGAAACCTGTGCTGGGGTGGCGGTTCTACCGGATCAGACGAGGATTGAAGATCAGAAAGACCCCCATACCCCAGCAACCGTTCTTCTAGGGAAGAAAGTCGCTCAGACGAGTCTGACGGTTCATTCTCCTCAATTTCAAAATCAGCGATTTTTTCCAGATTTAGCCCTAATTTTTGGCAAATTTCCTCGAAATAGGAGTAACTGATGAACTTGCCATTGACAAATTTACTAATCGTGTCTCGGTTCATCCCCAACTCCTCAGCCAAACGTTGCTGAGTGTGACAGCGACGTTTATAAGCTTGCTTAACCTCCCGGATGTACTGTGGAGCCACTCTAACCGACATCGCTCATCTTTGACCCGTAGCTTTCCTCATATCGATTTTTTTTTGTCGGACTTTTGTCGGAACGACACTGATTCCGACAGTCGCCGAGTTTGATGAAAATGTCGAACTCACCAGAAAACCACTCATGCAAAACTTAGAAGCCATGAAAATCATCCTGGAAATCATTGTAATCTTTCTCACGTTTCCAGAATATGCCCCACTTCTCGCCCTTGTCGTGGTTGTAGGGACATTCTACTCCCTGTTTAATAGGGAGGACAAGGGAGACAAGTAATACCGAGTCGCGCTCTTTCCGTAGTAGAAAGGAAGAGCAGGAGGATCTAAAAAGGGGGAGTGTCGCTTAGTCTAACAAGCTGTCATGTATTTAAATTAGATATTAGTAGCGAGCAAGATGCAAAGCCTGCGGCATGGCTTCGCTAAACGCACTACAAGGATTTCGTCATTATTGACATTAAGAGCCTTAAATGAACGATGCTTTTATTCCAAGAATCCATCGAGTCCTTCAGCCATTAACTGGAGTTGTGAAGCCTTCAACTCCACTAACTCTGTTTCTTTCGCCTGGAGTTCTTGCTCTAAAACAGACATCTGCTGTGCAGTTATCGCCGCCTGAAACTACAACTCACACTATTAAATATCTTGTGGATATTCCTTCCACAATGAAGTAGTGTGATGTAGACTTCGGTGATTGCCATTTCCCAAAATCAGGTGATCCACTAAAGGTGTTTCGATTAGTAGCGCCCCCTGCAAAAGCTGTTTGGTCAAATAAATGTCCTTCTCAGAAGGTTCAACACTACCCGTTGGATGACTATGCCCTACAATAAACCGCGTCGCCCCATGGCGCAAAACAGCTTGTAAAATCTCACGAGGACAGGCTAATGTCTCTGTTGCTGTACCAACGGAGATGAGTTTAATCCCCAATAAGTGATTTTTCACATCCAACAGCAACACAGCAAAACGTTCCTGAGTTTGCCACATTAACTCATGACTGAAAGCCGCCGCCGCCGCCATGGGACTATCAATTATCGTGCCTTCTGTGGGGCGAGACTGAAAGGCGCGTTTCCCAAGTTCAATGGCGGCTAGCATCGTGGTGGCTTTGGCCGGTCCGACGCCATGGATACGCATTAACTCTTGGGGTGAGATATCTCGCAATACCGCCATGGGATCGCGTTCATCTTGACTTAATTGCTGCAAAATATATTGTCCCAAACCTACTGCTGAAAGTTTACCTTTCCCCTGACCTGTGGCAAGCAAAATAGCAATCAGTTCCGCTGTCGCCAAATTTTTGGCACCGATCGCCATTAATCGTTCGCGTGGACGTTCGCTAACAGGAATATCGGTAATTCTAAGGCTATAGGTCATAACGCTACCCTATCACTGCGGGACAAGCCGATCATTATCAGGTTCGGTTGAATACTTACACGTTGGTACTGCCGAAGGCAAATGACTCCAAGGTAAGAACTAAGTTGGCACGGTAAAAGTCAAGAATCACTGTCTAGAGGGACATGATATCATGGCTGAGATATTATTGCTATAATAATAGAATTTTGGACTCAGATTTGTAAAGTTAGGTGATTGGCGATTGGGGCAGAGGGAATGTGGCGTCTGACCCACTATTAACTGTAGTCTTTTCACCGTTAACTGGGGTGACAGCAAGGGACACCCTAACGGTGATGGAGATGATTCAGGAGTTCTATATCAACATATTGGTTATCTCCAGCATCTCCGGCGAGAACGGTAAAGGGTTGATCAGGTTCTCCGAGATGATTTAATACGAGTACCGCCTGGGGAAAATCTTGGTCTTTTGTATAATTGTTGACTGTAATTAGTGTGGTGATACCTGCTTGTGCTGCTGCAATTAAACCCTGATCGGAATCTTCGATCGCCAAACCATCGTGGGGTGGTAAATCCATTTGCCGCAGTACATAGTTGTAAATATCGGGGGCGGGTTTTTTGGCGGGGACGATATCACCCGCCGCAATCAGGTCAAACCACGCCGGACTCTCATCCCCTAGGGTATGCTGCAAAAGGGCAGTTACATTAGTAGGGGCGGTAGTGGTGGCGATCGCTAACCGTATTCCTTGCGATCGCGCCGCTTTAATCAATCGTTGCACACCCGGACGTAGGGGGATAGAACCCGTGGCGATAAGTTGCTGATAATGGTGAGTTTTCGCCCGATGCAGATTGGCAATGAACTCGTCGAAATTAGCCGGAGGTTGGAAATCGGGGCGGTATTGCTTCAAATAATAGCGGATACGTTCTTTCCCACCAGCAACCGCTAATAGTTCACCATAGAGGGAAACAGACCAATTCCAATCATATCCAGCTTCGGCAAAGGCGCGGTTAAAGGCGACGCGGTGTCCGTCTTGTTCTGTATTGGCTAATGTCCCATCAACGTCAAAGATTAATGCTCGAAGTTTGGTCATTGGTCATTGGTGATTGGTCTTATGTCAGCAACTATACCGACAGAAGATGTAAACACGCAAGCGGCTTTTGGAAGCGAACAAAACCTTTCTTTGGGAAAAAAGTCGGACAAACAACGTAAAATCCCCCAAATTTTAAGCGGGGGATCAGCTTATCCAATCAATGGATTATTATGCGTTTTTCGTAACCAGACCGTAGATGAACAAGACGACCATCGCGCCCACAATTGCAATCAGTAAACCCCACCAAGTAAAGCCTGTAAAACCGACTCCAAAGAGTAAGTTACCAATCCAGCCTCCAACTAAAGCCCCAACGATTCCCAGTGCCATCGTCGCCAGGATACCACCGCCTTGGTGACCTGGATAAATCGCCTTCGCGATCGCGCCAGCGAGAATTCCTAAAACAATCCAGGCTAAAATTCCCATAGTAATGTCCTCCTTGGTTTAATAGTTTAATGCTTAACCAATCAGATTTTAATCAACACAGTTTTTAGAGTATCAAGCAAATGTATTTAAATTTATCTATCCTAAGAAAGAAGGTTGATGAGCTATTTACATTACTTAAATAAAACTGACACAGCTAAAATGGTGGCATAGATTTTACGATTAAATCGGGCGCACGTCGGTGCGCCCCTACAGTTTCTGGGCGTAAGCTTCATCCATCTTACTTAGGTGTGCCACACCACTACCCATATCTTGCCCGCTAACCTACCTATGTCTCATGCGCTAACCTACCCATGTCTTGAACGCTTGCTTACCCTCGCCGCCTGAATGTTACCGGATAAACCCCAATCAGATTTAAGATGGACAAGAATTAAGGTCAATCAGGCAATTTGAGATGATTCTTCGGCAACTGATAGCATTCCTAGTCGCGATCGCTCTATTCGTTCATCCTCTATCTGCTCAAGCGGCTGACTATCCGCCTCCCTTATCCTACAGTCACGCCCAACTCACAGGCAAAGACTTTTCCGGTCAAAATTTACAGACGGCTGAATTTGCTAATGCCAATTTACAGTTAAGTAATTTTGCCTATGCTGACTTGCGAGGTGCTATTTTTAGTGGTTCGGTGATGACTCATGCCAATTTGCATGGTGCGGATTTAAGCTATGGCATGTTAGATCAGGCAGATTTGACGGGTGCAGATTTAAGTGATGTGATTTTAGTCGAAACCCTCTTACTTGGATCAGTATTTGATAATACATTAATCACGGGGGCTGACTTCACTGATGCTCTCTTAGATGGCGCACAACTGAAACATTTATGTCAGCAGGCTTCAGGGATTAATTCTAAAACGGGTGTAGCCACAAGCGATTCTCTTGGTTGTTCTTAATGTCTGTGTACAGGCTTGTCATTCCCCTGCGCTAAAGATTTGTTGTGCTGTCAAGTTCAACTCTGGGAATGTTGGGGATTCGATGAGGTTATCTCCCCTAAACTGACTAACCTGGTACTCACCCTCAACTAGCTGGTAGATCGAAAAAGTGGGTGGCTTTGGATTGCCAATAAACCGTCTACCGCCTAACCCCAAGTAATCAACAATCCAATATTCTGGAATGCCCATTTCTTCATAATCCCTGGCTTTGGTCAGGTAATCGTCTCGCCAGTTGGTGCTCCATCCCCTTGTTGAACAAGTCTTCCTCTGTTTCAGTGTAGCGACTCGTTTGGTTTTGATTAAACCCCAGAAGTGGAAATTTATGTAACCCAAATCAATTGACCAATCTCTCAGTATGCACTGAGCAGACGCGACATTGCACCTGAGAAAGAGGCATAGGGTCGGAATTCAGACTAAAGTAGTATACAAATCGTTATAAATACCTGCTCTGAGGAGAAAAATTCATGCCAGCCCGCTCTTTTACTTCCACATTGAGAAAACTAACCGCCTGTTTAGGTTTAGCCAGTCTCGGTACCGCGATCGCATTACCCGCCAACAGCGTCACCGACTCCCCTCGTCTCTTGAAGGCAGAACCCGGACTCCACCTGATTGCTCAACGGGGTGTGAGCAATATAGCCGATGAACTCGAAACCGCCAACGACGCTTTCTCCACCCTCACGGCTGCAATTAAAACTGCTGGACTCACTTCAGCACTGGCGAATAGGAGACCCATTACCATTTTTGCCCCCACTGATGAAGCCTTTGCTGCTTTACCCGATGGCACTGTGGCAACGTTGCTTCAACCCCAAAACCGATCGCGATTAACTGAAATCCTTACCTATCACGTTGTCCCCGGTAACATTAACACCTTTGGCTTAACCCCCGGTTCGACCTTACGGTTAACCACCCTCGCGGGTAAACCCGTAACCATACGAGTCAGTAATGCTAGCGAAGTTTTTGTCAATGGTATACCCGTCGTGATGGCAGATATTCCTGCCTCTAACGGCATGATTCACGGGCTTAACGGGGTTCTATTACCCTAATGGAGATCCGCTGTAGGGGCTTGGTTACCAAGCATTGGTGTCAACTTAAGCTAGACCCCTATCCCCCTCGTTCCCCCCTTATAGATCCCCCTCCCGTCCCCCTTAAAAAGGGGGAAGCCAGAGGATGCTTCGCTTTTTTTGCACGGCAGAGGGGTGCAAGAGAGTCCGGTTCCCCTTCTCCCCTTTGTGGGAGAAGGGGTTAGGGGATGAGGGGGAAAGGATTAGACGAGTATACAGACACAGCTTAAACACGGATGGGTAACCAAGCCCCTACTATCTACATCAACTGATTTAACCAAGGACTCACTTCCACCAACAACAGTTGACCAAGCTGAAGCAACTGGCGTAATCGGATAATTGTCCAAGGATTTGCCGCCGTAAGCTGCGCCTGATCATGTCCATTATTGTGATTACTCAGGCGTTGGGCTTGAATCGCCAGTTCACACGGCGGCACGATTGAGGTGTGTAAACAGTTGAAAAAAAGTTCCTGACAACGGTCTAAGGCTAAACCGAGGTTTAATCGATTGCCAATCTCAATCAACCGATCAATCTGGCGGATATCATCGCCGAGGGTATCTGGATCACCCTCATGCAACAGTTGCCACAGCGATCGCCAAATTAAGGTTTCCAGCGTTAGCTTGGCTTCTGGGATGTTCAGATGACAGCGTAGATGTCCCGCTTCTGTGGCGATCGCTTCCAGTTCGGCTATCTGAGCATTGATAGCTTGGGGATCACTCACCTCCATGTCTAGGGCTTTAATCGCAATTAAACAACGGTTGGATAACGCAATTTCTGCTGCTACTTGCAATTCCTTCGGTACGGGCAATTCATCCCGATGGAATGCCATCAACACGCCGTAATTATCCCGGTACATCTGGTTATAAAGCTGATCTAATCGTGTCAGGGTTTCCTGACTAATTAGCTGCATAATCCGTTGTCGTTCCTCAGCAAACAGATTCTGTAAACTGAACGACTGCTCCCCAAACATCTGATTCATTGCCAGAATCGTATGGGCAGCACTGGCTTGCTTGAGGGCATCAAAAATATTGTCCCTCAATTGGGTATATGCCCGACGTCCGGTAAAGGGTTGAATACAGCAGTGGAAGTCCCAGCCGCCGATATGGAGAACGGCAAAAACCAATTCCATATTTTCCCAGGTAATCTCCGACACCAGTCGCAATTGACCCACTGCCAACGTCAGTGAACCCATACGTTGGAGTTGATAGTCAAGCTGGTGGGCTTCGTAGCAGTAGATCCGTTCTTGTTGGGAATAGTTGGTAAATAAGGAACTAATCGCGTAATGGGCAGCAACTTGTTGGAAGGTAATTTGCGACGACACAACCAGTTGCCGATAGACCACATCCCCGGTTTTAAAGCAGTCTACATTACTGGGTGCTACAAGTAGGCGTTCCAAGAACCCTAGCTCAAGCTGGATACCCACCACTTCCCCAGCTAACTCCAACGCCCGTGCTGCATAGCGTAAAATCTGTACCCCTTCGGGACGGGAGATTTCCTCAAAGAACCAACCGCAACTGGTATACATCAGCATGGCGTGGCGTTGCATTTCCAACAGCCGTAGAGCGTCGATTTGGTCAGTGGGAGAAAGAGGTGCAACGCTATGACGGTTGAGGAATTGCTCCACATTTTCCAAAGAGCGATCTCTGAGTACCTGAATATACTCATCCCTCGCCGCCCAAGGATCGCGGAAAAACTGACGCCCCCTCTCGTCATACACCGGAATCAACTGATCCCGCAGCCAGTTCAAACTTTCTCGCAGGGGACGCCGCCATTTTTGATGCCAACCCCCGCCGCCACCACAGCCGCAGTCATCTTGCCAACGGTTGACACCGTGGGAACAACTCCAAGCGGTTACGGGTTTGAGAATCACTTCCCACGTCGGCGGACTGATACTGAGATAATGAGCAAAGTTGGTCACCGTCCAGTTACGGCGGGGAAAGACTTGGGTAAAAGCATGGGCGATACACATTTCCGTGTGGCGTTTGTGATGTCCGAAGGTTTCCCCATCGGTTGCCACACTGATAATCTGGGAGGGACGGTGATCCCCATGAATCGCGATTCCCAGACGACCTGCGAAATGTTCGGAACTACTGAGAACATCGCTAAACCCCATATCCCGTGAGATGGGACCGTCGTAGAAAAAGATGTCGATAAATTCACCACTTTCCAGGAAACAACGGTAAGGGCGGCTGGGATCAATCTGACCTCCACCTACTTCATGCCATTTAGGATCAGGATTGTCTTCGGTTGGCAAAACCCGACAGCGTTCAGCTTGGGAGGGAGCAAGAATAATAAACTTAATCCCTTCTGCCACTAACGCTTCCAGGGTGGGGTAATCTACCGCCGTTTCCGCCAGCCACATCCCTTCGGGATCACGACCAAAGCGAGAGCGGAAATCTTCCATTCCCCAACGGATTTGGGTGTATTTATCCCGTTCATTGGCGAGGGGAAGAATGATATGGTTATAGACTTGCGCGATCGCATTGCCATGACCGTTGAGCCGTTGACAACTCTTGCGATCCGCCTCTATGATTCGCTCATACACTTCCATGTCGTAGCGTTCTAGCCACGACATCAGCGTCGGACCAATATTAAAGCTGAGATATTCAAAGGTATTAACGATCCCCACCACTTCGCCGTAACCATTTAACACCCGGGCAAAGGCGTTGGGGCGATAGCATTCGTGATGAATCCGCTCATTCCAGTTATGAAACGGAGCCGCCGAGGGCTGACGTTCAATGGTATCCAGATAGGGATTTTCACGGGGGGGTTGATAAAAATGCCCGTGAACAGTTACGTAGACGCCCCTGGCTGTCTGCAGGGGATCATGGTCTCGCCCAACCTCCTCGGATAAGGTAGGGATGGGATTTGCCGCAGCTTGTGAAGCTGAAAGTTCAGCAGCAGAAGTCATTTAGATCACCAAATTCCACAGAAAACGTAGTCAGACAGATTCCCTTACTCTAGTCATTTTCGCTCTTGAGTAGAGATAAGTTGAGAGATTCGCTAAACGAATTTTAGGTTGAAAGCTAGCCATTTCAGTAGGGAACGCCAGCTCGGTATAAGTAGTCGGACAAAAGTAAAGTTAACGGTGAGGATTGTCATTCGTCATTCGTCCTTTGTCCTTTGTAAGGATTTGAGTCTCCTTATCATTTCTTAGTACAGTGTACAGAATGTATACCCAGATCCTTAGAAAAAAGCATTGACACCAGTGGCTAAACTTGCATTTAGGGATGAACGTGTAACAATCTGTCCCTTCAGTTTTTTATTCAACCGCAAGATTTACTGAAAATCGATAAAACTTCATATAACGTTGCGGTCAGTTCACAAAACTTAGACGCACTATAACAACTCTTGCCGATTATTGCACATCTTCCTGGGAAGTTGCAGGGATGAGGGAGATGGGGAAGCTGGGGGAGCTGGGGGAGCTGGGGAAGTTAACTCAAAACTCTACCTTACCGATTGCCCATTGCCGATTGCCCATTCCCGATTCCCTGTTCCCGATTCCCTGTTCCCTGTTCCCTAACAAATGACAAATGACAATCCTTACCGTTAACTTTAATCTGTGCCTATTTGCTTATTTTTTAGATGCTGAACAAAAACACGATTCTGTCACTGTTGTTACTTTTTGTCCCCATTTCCATCGCCGCGCATTTTCTGGAATGGGGAGCAGCTATAGTATTTATTACCTCCTGTTTGGCGATCGTTCCCCTAGCGGCGTGGATGGGAACCGCCACGGAAGAAATTGCGGTTGTAGCAGGACCTACCTTTGGTGGTTTGCTGAATGCCACGTTTGGTAATGCGACAGAACTGATTATTGCCCTGATTGCCCTCAATGCTGGCTTAGTCAATGTGGTTAAAGCCACGATTACGGGATCAATTATTGGCAACTTGCTGCTGGTGATGGGCTTATCTATGCTTTTGGGGGGATTGCGGTACAAGGAACAAAGCTTTCAACCGATTGTGGCGCGGGTAAATGCGTCCTCAATGAATTTGGCTGTCATTGCCATGTTGCTACCGACGGCGATGGATGCTACGACGCCTGACATTGATGAAGCGACGTTACAAAGATTATCGGTTGCTGTGGCGGGGGTGTTGATTGTGGTTTACGCTCTCACCTTATTATTTTCGATGAAAACCCACAGCTATTTGTTAGATGTGGGCATGGTGGATGTTGAGTCCCAAGAGGGAAACGATGTTTCCTCCTCCACCGAGGAACCGGAACATAAGGTGAATTTAGGCTTGTGGATTGGCGTGTTACTTGGAGTCACCCTTTTGGTGGCGTTAGAGTCGGAACTGTTGGTGGGGACGTTGGAGGAAGCTACCTCCCAGTTAGGATTAACTGCCCTATTTACAGGGGTGATTCTATTGCCCATTATTGGCAATGCCGCCGAACACGCTACGGCGGTGACAGTGGCGATGAAAAATAAGATGGATTTGTCGGTGTCGGTGGCGGTGGGATCAAGTTTACAAATTGCCCTATTTGTCGCCCCTGTCTTAGTGATTGCGGGTTGGTTTTTGGGTCAGCCGATGGATTTGGATTTTAACCCCTTTGAACTGGTGGCGGTAGCGGTGGCGGTGTTAATCGCTAATTCCATTAGTTCTGATGGGAAGTCGAACTGGTTGGAGGGAATTTTGCTAATTGCGGCTTATTTGGTGTTGGGGTTGGCGTTTTACTTCCATCCGGTTGTGGAAGGATTAGCATAACCAACAAATGTAGAGACGCGCCATGGCGCGTCTCTACAGGTTCAATTCGACTTCAGTTGATAATCACAGGTTGGGGGCATATTACAAAAGAAGACACTATAGCCAGGAATTTCCAGCGTATCACCTTGGCGATGGGTGATAAAGCCTAATCCTTCGGTTTCCTTACATCCCGGATATGCCGACAAGTCATAGCGTACTGATTTGTTACTCAAATTTAAAATACACAAGATTCGCTGTTCTGCATACTCCCGGATAAAGGCAAAAATCGGTTCCTCCGTCTCCAGAATTTCCAAGTTACCGGCTTCTAATGCCGGTTGTTTTTTGCGCCAGTGGAGTAAACGACGCCAGGTATTCAGTAAGGAGTTGGGATCTTTATTTTGCAGATCCACTGCCCGTTGATAATGATCTTTGGGAACAGGTAGCCAGGGTTTTTCTGCCGTGGTAAACCCCGCATGAGGGGCATCCGCTTGCCAGGGTATTGGGGTGCGCGAACCGTCTCGTCCTTTAATCGCTGGATAAAGGGCTTGACCAAAGGGATCTTTAATATCCTCCACAGGAATATCTTCCGGAATTCTGGCTTCAGTTAATCCCAGTTCATCACCCTGGTAGAGACAGATTGCACCCGGTAAAGAGAGCAGCAGTGCGGCGATTAGATGATAAAATTCTTCTGGATAAGGATTTCCCTGAGCATCCTTTCCAGTCCAGCGCGATCGCAGACGACCATAGTCATGATTGCCGACAATCCAACAATCACCACCTTGGGTAAAGTTACTTAGCACTTTTTCCATCATCCGTTGCATTAGTTTGGCGCTGATGGGTTCATCGATGAGAAGCCCACTATGATATGCCATGTGTAACCGCTCATCACCTTCTACAAACTCACTGGCAAGAGCAATCGAATCTTCACAGAAAGTTACTTCGCCTAAGGCAACTGTACCCGGATACTGATCCATGAGATCCCGGATAGGTTTGAGGGCGTCTAAGGTTTCCGGACGACAGAAGTTGTACTTAAATAGTTGCCGAACCACAGGATTATCGGGGGCGACGCCATCAGGTAAAGACGCATCTTCCGGGCGAACGGGGTTATCTCGCAATTGGGCGTCGTGCATGAAAAAGTTAGGCGCATCGATGCGGAACCCATCAATTCCTAAATCCAACCAGAATTTTGCCCGTACCAAAATCGCGTCAACTACTTCTGGATTGTGCCAGTTCAGGTCAGGTTGGCTTTCTAAGAAATTATACATATAAAATTGTTTGCGTTCAGGTCCCCATTGCCAAGCACTGTGACCCATAAATGCGGATAACCAGTTGTTGGGGGGCGAACCATCAGGCTTAGGATCTGCCCAAATATACCAATCTGCCTTAGGATTATTTTTATTTTGCCGACTTTCTAGAAACCAGGGATGCTTATCAGAGGTATGACTCCAAACTTGATCTAGCATCACTTTCAATCCCATGGAGTGAGCCACTGCCAACAGTCGTTTAAAATCCTCTAGAGAGCCAAAAAGCGGGTCGATATCCCGCATATCGGTAATGTCATAGCCAAAATCCTCCATCGGGGATTCATAAATCGGACATAGCCAGATGGCATCGACACCGAGAGAGGTAATGTAATCGAGTTGTTCAATAATGCCATTCAAGTCACCGACACCATTGCCGTCACTGTCTTTAAAACTCTGGGGGGAAATCTGATAAATAACCGCATTCTGCCACCATTCGCCTTGGTGGGTTACATTACGAGCATCTTCCCACGTCCATGCCCGACGATTGAGTACAGGAGTTTGCCACCAAGCTTCTCTGTTTGTTGAAGTACTTTTGTGGGGCTTTGACATATCCATAAGTTGCATAATTGAATCCTTTATTAATGATGAGTTTAGAAATAAGGACGAATAAAATTGGCTGAAACTCATTGACTTCAACCTCAATAGTTCTCCTTACAGTCAGCATCTATGCGAGATTCTTTCCTGAGTATTAACCAACCCTAATACTGGTGCATGAACTTCACTCAGCTTAGAGCGCTTCAGCATAATCAGGTGAGTGAATCATGGACGACTAACTAAATTGTAGACTTATGGAACTTAGACTTACCTCTCTCCAAGGGATTAACACTGACTCACCTCCCTATCGTTCAGGAGATGGAAATCAATACTCGGCAACTTTGTAAATAAATGTAAACAAAAAACCTCCTAGCTTCAACGCTGGAGATTGAGCCAAACCTTTATAGCAGTACTAAGACAGGTTAGGACATTCTTTACTGTTCCCTGTTCCCTCTTAGGCTAACTGATGTCCTAACGTATCCCCGTAGTGCTATAAATAGTTTGATTTAATTTTTTATACCTTATTTTAAGGTACTCCTGTCCGATCCGAGTGGATCATTGAGAAACAGATCAATACCAAAGATTGGGGACAACAAAGCCCAACCCCAAGAATAATCCACTCCAAAAATGCAGCTTAACGGCGATAAATTTACAATTGCTGACTTTTTGGGGTTGATCATGATAGCAGCCAACATGCTGCACTAACTCAAGGGCAAAGGGTAAACTCAGAACAATTAATCCTGTCCAAACCGGAAACATCCCCAATGCGATCAACAAACCCGTCAGGGCAAAAAGGCTACCACTCAACCAATGGAGTAGTTTAGCACCACCTTGAGTTCCCAAGCGAACAATCGGCGATCGCTTTCCGGCGGCTATATCATCTTCGACTTGGTGGAAATGGGAGCAAAATAAAATAATTGAGGTACTAATCCCAATAATGATTGAAGCTGCTAACCCCATTGACGAGAAGGATTGGGCTTGGGAGTAGTAAGCCGCCGCCACTGCCATCGGACCAAAGGTAAAAAAGCAAATAACCTCGCCTAACCCTTGATAACCCAGGCGAAAGGGAGGACCTTGGTAACTATACCCTAAAGCGCAGCAAAGCAAGACAATGCCAATCACCGTCCAATCCCGTTGCCACCACGCGATAGCGATGATTCCTAGGATACCTGCGGCTAAAAATAGATTACTCAACCAAAAAATTAGAGATTTGTTTCCGGTTAAATTTACTAATGAATGATGTTTGTTGTGATCAATTCCTGTTTCTGAATCAAAGACATCATTACTAAGGTTAAGCCAAGCAATAATTAAAATAGCGGACAGTAAAAATGTGCTAAAGATTCCCCAATGCATATTTAGCGTTTCCCCGTAGGCTACAGCCGTACCAATCCAAATGGGAATGATAGCCACACTATACATCGGTGGTTTAAGCGCCGCTAACCATAACTTATTTGGGGACTGAGCAATGAACTTTGTGGTCATGAGAGCAAGTTAGACATCCAGTAGACTAGCGCTGATCCATTCTTGTTTCCCGTTTTGGGTCGAGCAATCAGATCAAAAAGGTACTCTATTTTACAACGGATTACTAATAACTGATTACTTTTTCTCTAGCTGAGTGAACGTGACGCTGGGTCTTCACTACCATGGGACAAGCCTTAGAGGGAACAATGGTAATCCCTCGTCGCCACGGTTGTACAGACGTGTTGGGGTCAATCGCCAACTGATAGCGGGATAGAACCGTTGCCAGAACCAGCTTCATTTCAAATAGGGACAATGCCATGCCGATGCAGCTACGACTACCGCCGCCGAAGGGGAAATACTCATACGGGGAAAACTGCTGATGCACAAAGCGTTCGGGTTTAAACTGGTCAGGTTCGGGATAGACATCCTGGCGACGGTGGGTTAAATAAATACAAGGCACCGCGATCGCTCCTGGCTCCAATTCATACCCTTGGATCTGCACCGATGCTTTCACCTGACGCGGTTGAGCAATTAAGGCAATCGGGTACACTCGTAGCGCTTCTTTACAGACCGCCGTAAGATAAGGGAGTTGTGCGATCGCGTCAGGGTCTGGATTCTCACCCAAGCTGTCTAACTCTTGTGTTAATTTCTCTAAGCATAACGGCTGACGATGCAGCCAGTAAAACGCCCACGCCAAAGCAGACGCGGTAGTTTCATGACCCAGGAGTAACAAGGTGATTAACTGATCACGTAACTGGACATCAGTCAGCGATTGACCCATTTGATCACGGGCAGACATGAGCAGAGAGAGGATATCATCTCCCTCCGGTTCAGTGCGACGGTGGGCAATCTGTTCATAAATTAAATCATCAATTTGCTGCCGTTGCCTGACAAACTTGCCCCAGGGACTCCACCCACCCAAATCTTGCTGCAATGGTGTCCAGAAAAAATGAATTGAGTTCAGGGGGGAGGTGATATTGTTCAAGAATGGTTCAATAAGTTGTTTAAGCCTGTCATAGCGATCGCCTACATTAAGACCAAACACCACCCGTAAGATCACCTGGAGGGAAATGTCAGACATGTAGTCCCGAATGGGAAGGGATGATCCGGGCTGCCAATCCGCGATCGCATCGGTTGTAATATCACGTATAAGCCGACTGTAGGTGGGCAACTGCTTCCCATGCAGAGGCGGCATCAACAACCCCCGCATGACCTGGTGTTGCTGTCCATCTAACATAATCAGGGAGGTAGAACCCGTCAGGGGGCGGAAGACATCGGTGACTTTACCCAACTCAAATTGGTCAGAGGACGTGGTAAATATGGATTGAATTGCCTGGGGGTGGCTGAAAAAGACCACAGGTGGGGAGTTCCGACCTAGTAAGCGGAGGGTAAAGGCATCTCCGTAACGCTGCGTACAGAGGTCGAGAAATTTAAGCGGATCAGCGATGAGTTGCAGCGTTTGCACAAAAAACGGCAACGTTGGACCATCAGGCAATTTCATTCCACTTTTTCCGGGCTGAGGCAACAGGTAACACTTTACCCATAAGGCGGGGGATTCAGTCAACTGGATTAACTCCCTTATGGCTGACTGGGCAAAATATGCAATGGTAGATAGAAAGGCAGACGTTGAGTCGTGTAGCCGACATCTGGGGAAACTGTCTTGCCTGGATCACCGAAAATCTGCAATCCTCTTGTACATGGCGTATTTATCATCTCATACGGATCGCTTGCCAGACCACAAGGAGCTATACCAGTTCCTTGTCGCTTGTCAGCAGGCATCTCTTGAGAAAGGCTGCACTCAAATTGCCAGTATTTCTGTGCCAATTCCCAGGGTTGATCCACTGGCGGTACTCCAGATTCTTGGTGGAACTCAGTCATTCCAGTTTTACTTAGAAAAAAGAAAGGAAAATGAAGCGATTCTGGCTATTGATGCGACTATCTATGCTGAACTTGAAGGAATCAATCGATTCCAACACGCTAAGACTGTCATTCATAATTATCTAAAAGACACTTGGATTTGGCTTCAACAAAATCAAACTATCTCTTTTTCCGGACCGCACTTTTTTTGCTTTTTTACATTTTTTGCTTTAAATCAACCGTCCCCATTTCGAGCCGCTACTATTTTTCTTCCTCGGTGGCAAGTGGCGTTTCGGGAGAATAGCGGTACAGTAGTGGCGAATGTTCAAGTTGATCCTCACGTCAACATTAAACGACTCTTGCAAGACCTATATAATCAAATTGCTGAAATTAAATTTTCAGAGCATAAACCCAGTTCGCTGACTCGGATTAATTGTTCTCCATTTATCCCGCCCAAATCCATAAATACTGAAGCCTTTAAGTCAGCCGTGGTCGCCGCCTTAAATTTTATCGATGCCAATGAATTTAGTAAAATTGTTCTGGCTAATGCCGTTGATATTTTTTCCCACCAGCCCTTTAACCTCGTCCACTCCCTAGATAATCTGCGCCAACGCCATCCAGATTGCTATATCTTTTGTGCCAGCAATGGTAAAGGACAGAACTTTCTCGGTGCGAGTCCTGAACGGTTAATTAGTATTCGTGACCATCTGTTGGTAACGGATGCCTTAGCTGGATCAGCGCCGCGTGGAAGGACAGCCAGTGAAGATGCTGAGTTTGGCGATCGCTTGCTTGGTTCTGAAAAAGAGCAGCGCGAACACCAATTTGTCCTAGATTTTATCACTCAACGCCTATCTGAGTTGGGACTCATCCCCCAATACTTACCTGCGCCCCAACTGCTGAAACTCTCCAACATCCAGCATCTGTGGACACCAATCCAAGCACAACTGTTTACCAATGTCCATCCCCTAGACATTGTTGCCCAGCTTCATCCTACCCCTGCTGTAGCTGGTGTTCCTACCCAGATTGCTCAAGAACAAATCCGCCGCTACGAAACCTTTGACCGTTCCCTCTATGCAGCCCCGTTAGGTTGGATCGACTATCAAGGCAATTGTGAGTTCATTGTCGGTATTCGTTCAGCATTAATCGACAGCAACCCGTCTTCTCTAAATCATGACAACACCTACCGCGCTAGACTCTACGCCGGGGCAGGAATTGTGGCGGGTTCTGACCCCGACAAAGAACTGGCAGAAATCCAACTCAAGCTTCAGGCATTACTCAAAGCCTTGCTTTAGTCATTGGTCATTGGTCAAACGTTCATGCTAGCCAATGGCACTCTCAGGCATAAAGAATCGATTTAATCGATTTAACGGAGAGGGAGGGATTCGAACCCTCGGAAGCGCCTAAACACTTCAACAGATTAGCAATCTGCCGCTTTCGACCACTCAGCCACCTCTCCAAGGCGGTGCTTGACTATCATAGCAGATTACAACCCCTTTTTGTCTAGTGGGTGGATGCAAATTACTCACCGCTTCTAAAAACCTAGACAAACCTACCTATAAGTAATTCTGTCTTGGTATAAGTCCACGGTGTAACTTTTGGTCGATAACCGTTAACGCTTACGCTTGGCTGATACCCGGCATTGTCGCTCGATATCAGTCTTAACCAACGGCTCCCAGTTAGAGACGCAGTAGTAATCGTGTCTACGATTGACTACAGGGCATCGACCAATAAAATTATTAAATTGATATAGAGCACTCCATACGTGCTTTCTCGGATTCACTCCGAGATAGGCGGACACAGAGCGCGGCAATCTCTCACTCAAATTCATGCCTCTTCTGGCAATTGCTAGGGCAGCTGCCACATCAGATGATAGTCCATACATCCGACTATATTTAACCAATCCAATCAAACTCGTGTAAGCTGGATTGCATAACTTTATAGTTATTCCTCGGTTGGATAAAATCGATGACAAAATTTGATAAAAACGACTGTATGCCCAGGCAGAAAGCATTCGAGCATATTTTTTTCCACGCTCTCGTAGTTGAGCTTTTTTTGTCGAAAAATCTAAGCTTTCGCACAGAATAGGGCAAGAAAAGCTCCTGGCTAAAGCTGCCAATTTCAAACAAACATCGACAATTTGAGCATCTTGTTTACCTTTGGGTAAACCCGTCTGAAAAGGAATAGTTCCCTGAGCTTTTAAATTTCCTTGACCATCAACATAAGCCCAACCGATAGAACTAGGATTTAGATCTATACCCAGGGCACCATACTTAATTTCTCTACTAACTTTCTCCACCGCGGCGGGCGTGAATTGAACAGCGACAACCCATCGATTATCCTTTCTATAGAAGTGCCATGTTTTCGCCCCACTATTGGGTAATCTATTAATCTGACGGGAGAAGCTGCCAATTTTTGATGTGACATATTTCCCAAATTTGGCTTCTAGACAATCCGGGACTCTCAACACCTCGGCTTCGCTCGGTGTTGACGCTGAGCGAAGTCGAAGCGTCAACTTTATAGTATCTCCAGACCATTGACAAGTTTGATTCCCATAACTTTCATCCTTGGAGCCAACAATAAAGACTGACCCTCTGGATACCTTTACTCTAATTTTCGCCCTCAATAGATGTTTAATTTGATTTTGAAGTCGGTGGATATATCGCTTTTTCTGATGCAAACCTTGACGCAAATGATGCCAGTTAGTTTTTCTCGTCTTGAGGTTTGACGATAAGGGAAAGTTGCAGCCATTTTTGGAGGATTGCCAGTTCTTTTTTCCATAGAACTTCCGAGCTAAATTAATTTTCTTTGTGGCTCTGGCTACCCAATCTTTCCCTGACTGAACTCGTGATTTTAATTGCTTTATCTGGCGCTTTCTACATTCTTTGGCTGAGGAGGTTTTTCCTCTGGCTAATGCAATTACTCCGTTAGCATAACGCTTACTGAGTCCGTATTTCTCTTGCATAAGACTATTCCAACTGGATTGATTAAATTTTATTTCTTTATTTAATAAATGGTTAACTGTTTCAACTGTTGCTTGATAGAATATATCGGACAATGAAGTTAAAAACATCTCCAAGTCGGTGAAACCGATGGGGTTAAGTTCATCGGCGGGAGTTGGCAAGCCTTTGCAATAAGTTATCGTCGTCATAGCTTTTTGGCTACCTCCCTCAGTTCTGACTAGATACTCGCGGCTACGCCAACGGTTAATTCGTTACCCGATTTATTGCCAATTAAGTCAACAATATCATATCGACTCCGGACCGCCAGC